>NZ_JBALWD010000020.1:0-68331 GCF_036960985.1 Sneathiella sp.
GCGGTTTGCGCGGCACCGCCACCTTTATTCTTCTTGGACGACGACGCGCGTTCCCAAGCCTGGTCCAAATTTTCGCACGTTATGATCCCATTCCCCAGCGCGATACAATATTCCGTCGAAATATCCACCAGGGCACGGGCACTTTCCTCAGACACCGTATCATAATGTGACGTCTCGCCGCGAACCACACATCCCAAGGTGACATAGGCATCATACCGCCGGCGGCCGCCCATAAATTCCATGGATTTGAGAGCAAACCGGACAGCCGCAGGAATTTCAAGACAGCCCGGCACACGCACGACTTCATAAATGGCGCCGGCTTTATCCAATACTTCTTTAGCGCCGTCCAGCAACGCATCCGAAATATCTCGATAAAAATCCGCTTCGATAATCAGTACATGAATTTTATCGCTCATGTTCAATCCTTCTCGACAATCGCGCGGGTTTCACTGATGGACAAGCCATAGCCTTCAAGACCGACGACGTTTCGTTCCGTATTGGATAGCAAGATCATATCGCTGATGCCGAGATCCAACAGAATCTGTGCACCGATACCATAATCGCGCAGTTCAGAAGATTCCTTCACAGGTTCGCCAAGTTTTTTGCGGATCCGGTCCGACAATGCCATCGCTCGCGGCTCGCGGATCAGCACGACCACACCTTTGCCTTCTTCATTAATCTGGTTCATGGCGTTATGCAGCATATCCGGGTTTTCATCCATCTCGCCTAGCACATCGCCTAAAAGATTGAGGGCATGCATGCGAACCATAACCGGATCGCCGTTTGAGACATCACCTTTGACCAGCGCGATATGCTCGGCATATTGCGGCTTGTTGGAGAAAACAATCATTTTCCATTCTGCGCCGTATTTGCTGGAAATATCTGTTTCAATCTCCCGCTCAATCAAGCTGTCATGGCGACGGCGATAAGCAATCAAATCGGCAATCGTGCCAACTTTCAATCCATGAAACTGGGCAAATTTCACCAGATCTGGCAACCGTGCCATGGTGCCATCATCATTCATGATCTCACAGATAACACCGGCCGGCATCAAACCTGCAAGCCGGGAAATATCTACGGCGGCTTCGGTGTGACCCGTACGGCGCAATACGCCGCCTTCACGAGCAACCAGCGGAAACACGTGGCCCGGGCTGACGATATCCGTCGAATCCTTACTGGCATCGATGGCCACGGCAATGGTGCGCGCGCGGTCTGCAGCAGAAATCCCAGTGGTCACTCCTTCGCGGGCTTCGATGGAAACAGTGAAATTGGTTTCCAGCCGCGACGAGTTGTCCTGCGCCATCAAGGGCAGCTTCAGCTCATTGATCCGTTCTTCGGTCATGGCAAGGCATACCAAACCACGTCCATGCTTAGCCATAAAATTAACCGCATCTGGCGTTGCCATTTGCGCCGGGATCACCAGATCTCCTTCATTTTCGCGATCTTCCGCGTCCACAAGGATAAACATCTTGCCATTGCGGGCATCTTCCAGAATTTCTTCTGTTGTCGAGAGGTATTGCTTATAGGGCATCTTGTTTTTATTTCACCTCAGTCATACGGGCCACATATCGGGCCAGCACATCAATTTCAAAATTCACACGCTGTCCGACTTTAAAATCGCCGTAAGTCGTATGCGCTTGGGTATGGGGGATAATATTGACCGCAAATTCTGTATTCGTCACAGCGTTTACCGTCAGCGAGACACCATCCAACGAGATGGAGCCTTTGGCGGCTACAAAGCCGCGATAGGCTTCAGGCAACGAAAACACAAGTTTGGTAGAATCACCAATGGTTTCCAGCCCTAATAGCTCGACCACCGCATCCACATGTCCGGTGACCACATGACCGCCCAGTTCATCGCCAATTTTCAGAGCCCGTTCCAGATTGAGTTTCGCCCCTTGTTGCCAGTCTCCAAGATTGGTGCAGGATAGGGTTTCATCGGAGGCGTCAACGGCGAACCATCCCACCCCTTTGTCTACGACAGTCAGACAGGGACCTGAACAGGCGATGGAGGCGCCAATATCAATCGTGTCCGTGTCATAGGATGTGTCAATTTCAAACCGGGTATCGCCGGTTTTCTCGAAACCGCGAACGGTTCCTATATCTGTAATGATTCCTGTAAACATGCTTCCTAATTCCGTAGAAAATAGCTTTCCAACAAATCTTCGCCCAACCGACGTTCTTCGATCAGCCGAATTTCCGGCGCCGCGTCCAGCTCTCGCAGCCCTATGGACTGCAGGGCTGGAATCCCGTCTCCGCCAATGATCTTGTTCGCCCGAAACCACATCAGACGATCCGCCAATTCATCTTTTATCAGCGTTGCCAGAAGATGGGAACCACCCTCTGCAAGTATTCTTGTAATGCCGCGCGCAGTAAATTCAGCCAGCGCCTTCTTCATGTCCGGCAGGCCGCTCTCCGTTGCTGCGACTTCGATCACGGTGACCCCGAGTTCGCTGAACGCTTTCAGGCGATCCCGATCATTTCCCGGAATTGTCAAAACCCATAGCGGCGCCGCCTTTGCCGTCCGGACCAATTTGGAAGTCAGCGGCAACCGCAATCGGCTATCGGCAATGATACGGATAGGCGATTGATCCTCGAGGCCCGGAATACGGCACGTTAATTCCGGATCATCCACCAAAGCCGTCCCAATGCCGACCATAATGGCATCATTTTCAGCCCGTAACATATGGCCAAATCGTCGCGAAAGGCGTCCGGTAATCCACTTACTGTCTCCGGATACCGTCGCTATTTTGCCATCCAGACTGGTCGCCATTTTCAAAGTTACCAAAGGCCGGTTCTGTCGGCGGGTCAGAACAAAGCCTGCATTGAGATACAGCGCCTCATTGGTCAAGACGCCCTCCGTCACCTCAATCCCCGCGTCCCGTAGCTTGGCGATACCGGCTCCATTGACCCGCTCATCAGGGTCAGTCAGGGCGACAACGGTGCGCGTCACACCGGCGGCAATCAAACTCTCCGCACAAGGTGGGGTTTTGCCATGATGGGAACAGGGCTCCAGGGTGACATAAGCCGTGGCACCCTTTGCCTTGTCGCCGGCCTGTTCGAGCGCCATGGTTTCAGCATGGGGTCGGCCGCCATCCTGTGTCCAACCGCGCCCCACCACATGATCACCCTGCACAAGCACACAGCCAACCGCCGGGTTCGGTGCGACACGGCCGAGACCGCGCATCGCCAGACGCAGGGCGGTTTTCATATGATAGAGATCTTGCGTATCGCTCTGGGATGCCATCTCGTTTATGTAGTGACGTTGCCGCTCAATTCACCAATAAATTCTTCAAAATCTTTGGCTTCCCGGAAATCTTTGTACACGGAGGCAAATCGTACATACGAGACACTGTCCAAAGTTGCCAATCCCTCCATCACCAACTCCCCCACTTTGTCCGAGGGGACTTCCTGATCACCACTGCTTTCCAGCTGGCGGACGATGCCATTGATCATGCGGTCAATACGGTCTTGATCAACCGGCCGTTTGCGCGTGGCAATACTGACGGATCGTTCCAGTTTTTCCCGCTCGAACGGTGTCCGCTGGCCGTTTTTCTTGATCACAGTCAGCTCCCTCAGCTGCACCCTCTCAAAGGTAGTAAAGCGAGCGCCGCAAGTGGCACAAGCGCGCCGGCGCCGAATGGCCGTATTATCTTCTGTTGGCCGGCTATCTTTAACTTGTGTATCTTCACTGCTACAAAATGGACAGCGCATTCTTGGATCCCCTTCTCGTCACTTAGTCGTGCTGCCCATTGCCGTTCTTTAGGTCCTACAAGCTTGGATAAATTGGGAACGCATCACAAAGTATCTTCACCTCAGCCCGAACTTTTGCCTCGACAGCGCTGTTATCCTCCGGGTTTGCCACCAATCCGTCAAGGACTTCAGCAATAAGGTCGCCGACTTTTGTAAATTCTGCGGTCCCAAAACCACGGGTCGTCGCTGCGGGTGTTCCAAGACGGACACCAGACGTCACCATTGGTTTCTCTGGATCAAACGGAATACCGTTCTTGTTACAGGTGATAAAGGCATTTTCCATAGACCGTTCGGCGACATTGCCGGTCAAGCCCTTGGGCCGCAGATCCACTAGCATCACATGGGTATCGGTACCACCGGAGACGATATCCAGACCATGTTTGATCAAGGTTTTCGCCAAAACATCGGCGTTGGCCACGACTTGCGCCGCATATGTTTTAAATTCCGGCGTCAAGGCTTCCTTGAACGCCACGGCTTTTCCGGCAATGACATGCATCAACGGACCGCCTTGCATACCTGGAAAAATCGCTGAATTGACTTTCTTGGCAATGGCTTCGTCATTGGTCAGCACCATACCGCCGCGGGGGCCGCGTAATGTTTTATGGGTCGTTGTTGTCGCCAAATGGGCATGGGGGAATGGGCTTGGATGCACACCTGCGGCCACCAGACCAGCAAAATGCGCCATATCAACCATGAAATACGCCCCCACTTCATCGGCAATTTTCCGAAAAGCGGCGAAATCAATAATCCGCGGATAGGCAGACCCACCCGCAATAATCAATTGCGGTTTATGCTCGTTGGCAAGGGCGCGCACCTCGGCCATGTCTATCTGGTGGCTTTCCTTATCCACCCCATAATGCACGGCGTTGAACCATTTACCCGACTGGTTCGGCTTGGCGCCATGGGTCAGATGCCCGCCGGCAGCCAGAGACAGGCCCAGTATGGTATCACCCGGTTTGATCAGCGCCATAAAGGCGCCCTGGTTGGCTTGCGATCCGGAATTGGGCTGCACATTGACAAAGCCACAGCCGAAAAGTTCCTTTGCCCGGTCGATGGCCAATGTTTCGACTATATCGACATATTCGCAGCCGCCATAATACCGGCGTCCCGGATAGCCTTCCGCATATTTATTGGTCAGAACAGAGCCCTGCGCCGCCATCACCGCAGGACTGACGATATTTTCTGACGCGATTAATTCAATCTGATTTTGCTGACGACCAAGTTCCTGGCCAATGGCGCCAAATATGTCGGGATCATCCCGTCCAAGATCAGCGTCGAAAAAGTCATATTTTTCCATGGTTTGTTGGGTCACTTGCAGAACTCCATATGGCTAGAAAATAATCGTGGTCGAAACGAAACAGGAGAGCTGGATATCATCCAGCCTAATGAATCTTGATTTCGCAGGATGGATAGCACAAGACGCGCTGGCTTCATAGAGGAAGTCGCCCTATTTACCGGCTTTTTTCTGTGGTTATCGCGCCTTTGTTGACGTTTGGTACGAATGGTCATTCCTGAGCAAAAGGCACGCAGAAAGCTTTTGATTGGGAAACGCGACTAGCATCACACCCATAAAGTGCATGCAATTCATTTTCAAATATTTTAGGTTGATCCATCTAATGTGGCATTTATCAGAATCACAAATTCGACTGGTAGAAGTTTCGAAGGGCAGCAATTTTCATGAAAACCGTCGAAGTCCGCAGGCATACCATGCGGCAAAAGCCAAATGCACATCTATCTTCTGAGGGAATAGAGTTAGCCAATTTCGCAGGTGCTCGAATGGGTAATTATGACCGTGTGTTTACGAGCTCGCTCCCCAGATCTATCGAAACAGCTATCGCAATGGGATACGAAGTGACCGAATGCATTGAAAAATTGGGAAGTATACCGGAGGAAATTCTTGCAAAGCTAAACTGGCCAAACACTCTCCAAGCTATTTCACAAGTCATTAAAACAAATTATGACTGTTTCCAGTTCGCAAGACAGCAAGCATCAATCTGGTTTGATTGCATAAAAGACCTTCCTGATGAAAGCCGTGTTCTGATTATATCTCATGGTGGTATTATCGAGTTGGGAGCGTTGGGCAGCACTGAGCTAGATGAACATTGTGCGCCAAGAAGCGCATTTGGTTACTGCGAAGGATTTTGCCTTGAATACAGGGATGCGGAATGTGTAAATTTTGATCTTCAACTGATGCCGGAGAAAAGACGATTAATTAGCAACAAGTAGAAATAGATTCGAGATCAATTTATTTCTGTTATTTGGGAACTTCTATGGAAGAAATTAGTAATGTGTTGTTGGTTCGAAACAGGAAATTACTTCTAGGGTTGCGTTCCGGTAATCGTAAAAGATTTCCTGATTGCTGGGCAGCCCCCGGAGGACATCTGGAAACCAATGAAACACCGCTAGAGGCCGCCAGACGAGAAATGAGCGAGGAATTAGGCGTTGTTGTGAAGGAGCTCACCCAACTAAGCCCAATTCATTTATCTTCTACGACGGACCCCATAAAATTTCATATGTTCGCTGCTTTCGAGTGGTTGGGAGGTGAGCCCTCTTTAAAAAATCACGAACATTCAAAATTAGCTTGGTTTTCTTTCGACGAAGCCCGCTTGCTACAGCCTCTCGCGCTAGAAGAATATAGACTTAGCTTTCTCGAGTTGGAACTACTTTAGATGTTTAAGGATTTCAGCCTGAATGATATGTCGAAGCACTTTTGGTTGTTCAAGCGGTATATAATGACCGCATCCGGGAATAACATGCAAACGACCATTTGGTGCAGTTAGGGAAAGCGCCGCACTCGCCTCGGGTCCCGGTGCTATATCGTCCTTACCTGTAACGACCAGCACCGTATTGTCATAATTTTCTAAAAGTTCTCCTCGGCTAGGTCGAGTATGAAAGGCGGTCACGCCTTTGATAATTTCCCTCGGATCTAACTGACAAGCATAATGAAAGGCGTTGGCGACGACGGCTCGGTCCGTTGATATAGAAAACAAGGGAGCCCAATATTTATGCCATGCCGGGGCGACCCCTCCCTCTTTCAACAGATTGACCGCCTCCGCATGGAGTTCTGGATCGGGATTATGATGTGCCTTGCATCCAATAAGAATGAGGGTAACAACGCGGTCTGGTGAAAGCGCCGCTATCTCCAACGCAACGGAAGCCCCGACCGAACACCCGACAACAATGAGGTTCTTCTGGCGAACTTGTGAGAGCGATGCGACTGCCCAATCTTCGATAGAGGAGCCATAATCATACAAGGTAGGCGTATAAGTCGCACCGGGCAGGAGATCCACAAAACCGCCCCACATAGACCCATCAAATGGAAGTGCGTGGAGCAGCAGCAAGCCAAGATCTGTGTCTTGAGTACGAGTTGTTCCAGTCAATTAAATTCCATAAGCGGTTTCTATTGTGTGATTACCAACCCTTATTATACTAGTTTGAGTTCTAAAATCCGGGGAAATATTCATGACGAACGACACCGACTAAGGCCAACCACCGAAAACCGGCTGGGCACCAATGGCGCCGGAATTGTTGGTGGAGGAAATCGATCGATCCACCGCTTTTTGGCAGACATTGCTGGGCTTTGAAATGGTCTATCAGCGCCCGGAAGAAAAGTTCATCTATCTGGAACGGCCGGAAGGCGCGCAAGTGATGCTACATCAACGCTGTGATCATTGGGAAACTGGCGAAATGCAACCGCCCTTTGGCCGCGGCGTCATGTTTCAAATCGAGGCGGCAGATCTGCCGGACATTGAGGCCAAACTTGCTGCCGCAGATTGGCCGCTCCATACGGGGCCACGAGAAATCTGGCGTCGTCTTGGGGACGTGGAAGGCGGTCAGCGCGAGATCTTTGTGCAAGACCCGGATGGCTATCTAGTCATGCTGTTCAAGAACCTTGGGGAGCGGCCGATTTCAACCTAGCAGATCTGATCCTGTACCGGCATCGGGCTTGCCGCTCAAAAGATTTAATTTACCTAAACAGCTCTCTTTTGAAGGCTTTTTGGAAGGTGGCGATGGCCAATTTTTTCAGCCCCGATAATGTTCTCTGAAAATTCTTTTACGATTGAGGTAAATCGCCAGCCAAACACATAGTCCAAGTATAACCCCGATTGTTGTTGGCAGCTGCACGCCGGCATTGACGGCCGCCGCGCCGATCACATAAGCGCCGACACCAGCCGCCAATCGCTCGATCATGAAAACCGTCCCCATGACGCGTCCGCGCTGGTTCTCGGTCACCGCAAGCTGAATGATCGTCATCGTTCCGGTATGTCGTGTTTCCGCCGCAAAACCCAATATGATCGCGATGGCCGCCGCCATATAGAGGTTGCTTGCCTGAGCCAGGGCGCCCAGCGCAATCAAGGCGACAAAGAACGCCCAGAGAACAAGATTAACCCGCGCGGCAGCCCCCCGGCTTCGGGCAAGCCAGAGCGCCGCGCATGTCGCCCCAAATCCTATAAACGCCAGAATAACCGACAGGCCGACGACCCCTTCCCCTAGAACCGTGTCTGAAAAGGCCGGGAGCATTTGATAGAACCCCATTAAAGCCACATCGGCAAAAAACAGGACAATCAGCAATGATCCGATTGTCTTGCGGGTCGAGATATATTTAATGCCCTCCTGCATATCACCAAAAAACGACCGGGAAGACGGCTCCGGGTGGACGTAGTCGGCAGGTGTTTTCAGGCATAAAAAGGCGAAAATAAGCACCAGATAACCTACCGCGTTGACGATAAATGCGGCTGTCGTCCCATAGCCAACGATGATCCAGCCGCCCAATGCCGGTCCGACGAAAACCGCCAACTGGGTATAGGCAGAAGCGACAGCGATTGCCGAGGGAACAGTCGCGCGGGCGACAAACCGCGGGATGGTCCCATACATGGCCGGAACCATGAAGCTGATAAAGATACCATGCGCCAGTACGAGGGCCGCCAAGGTCCAGATTGTCAAGCTGTCTGTCCAGGCAAACGCGGCCAGCAATGCCGCCTGGAAAAGCAGGAGTGTGCAGGTCAAGAGCAGTATTTTGTGCCGATCGAAGCGATCCGCCAACGCCCCGGCCACCGGCATCAAAACCACATTTGGCAAGATGTCCAGCAACGCCATGACGGCCAACCACTTGGTCGAGGCCGTCAGTTCCCAGGTGAGCCAGGACACGGTGACGATCTGAACAAAAAAACTAATCCAGGAGGCGATGGACCCAACAGAATAAATCCGAAAATTGCGATCAGAATACGCATCGGTTATGCCGCCCAAAAGATTCAATTTATTAGCGATTTTCATACGCGAATTATCTTGTTAAAGTGTCGTTTCGTAAAGCGTTATTTAGGATATAGACCTCGACATCTTGCAAATGAAAGACAGGCTAGAAGTGCCGTTCTCTCCCCTTTTGGCAAACCAGCATTTGCATATTACCTAAACAGCTCTCTTGTATGCGTTTTTTGTAAGGTGGCGATGGCCGCTTTCGCGAATTTGATCATCGTTTTGATCTCTGGAACAGTACTCATCCGACGTGACTACCCAGCTGACAAACGCGAGACGCATAGCCGACGACGAGATAATCCGTCGAGAATCACCTTCCTATAGAATGTCAATATAGTCGGTATTTAAACCGCATGCTGTTTATTGGCGAGAAATATTAATTACTGGATAATCTGCGCCCATTACCTAACGCCACAATAACGCCGCAATTTTATAGAATAAGTAACATTATATTCTATAAATATTCGCGAATTCCTGCATTTGAAAACGCAAAGTCACATAATTTCCACAACCAATATTTGTAGTATTTAATAATTACAAAAATATAATTGACATGCATTCTCAATAGTAGGCAAATTGCGGTACAGGCAAGTACAGTTTCAATACTTGCATAGGGAAGCGAAAACTTGAAATGGCCGATATGAACATTACAACGCCAATAGACACGACAGGTGTCGATAAGGAAGAACTTTTACGGATGACAGCGGAAATCACTTCTGCTTATGCCAGCAATAATGAGATTGGCAAAGGCGACCTGGTGGACGTGATCAAATCTGTATATAAATCCCTCTCGTCCCTGGACGCAGAAATGGAATCTGATCGCGGGCCTTTGGTTCCGGCGGTCCCGATCAAGAAATCCATTCAGAATGATTTCATCGTCTGTTTGGAAGATGGCAAGAAGCTCAAAATGCTGAAACGGTATTTGCGCTCCAATTACGAGATGACCCCCGAAGAATATCGCATGAAATGGAGCTTGCCGGCCGACTACCCCATGGTTGCACCGGCTTATGCCAAACGTCGCTCGGAATTTGCCAAGGAATTCGGTCTCGGTCGGAAACGCAAAACCGCCTGAGCTCAGCTGGAGGATGCCCGGCTCTGTTGGCTAGACAATAATACCCGATTTTTTGGGGTCGTGGGACGCCGGGTTTTGGGGTGTCTCGGTTTTGCCTTTATTGAGCACAAAAAGCAGTTTTTGCACGGCCGCCCGGCTCAACTCCTCTTGCCCGGCGGAACTTGGACCGACAAGGGAGACTTCCGTCAGGGTCTGCGGATCGATCGCGGACACCTTGACCGAAGATCCATGCTGATGGAACTCGACAATATATTCGGTGCTCCCCTTCTTTTGCGACATTTTTACGTTATCCTTGGCGGTTGATCCCTGCCCGCACTATAGACGATAATAAGCTGGATTACAGGAAGCATATTGAAACTGGCCGTCAAAGCCGTTAAACACAGTCATAATTATATGGATGACTTCACTAATAACTAAATAATAAATCGGAGAACCGCTCATGAGTAGCGCCCCAGCCGCCAAATCCGCCGGAAACAAGCCTGTTTTCAACCCTGAAGATCCGTTTTTGCTGGATGACCAGCTGACGGAAGAAGAACGGCTGGTGCGCGACACCGCCCGTGATTACTGCCAGGACAAACTGATGAGCCGGGTGCTCCTCGCCAACCGGCACGAGACGTTCGATCGGGATATCTTTACGGAAATGGGGGCATTGGGATTGCTCGGCTCGACCATCGAGGGCTATGGCTGTGCCGGTCTGGGCTATGTTTCCTATGGCCTTGTGGCGCGCGAGGTGGAACGGGTCGACAGCGGCTATCGCTCCATGATGTCTGTGCAGTCAAGTCTTGTGATGCATCCGATCAACACTTATGGCACCGAAGAACAGCGCCAGAAATACCTGCCGAAACTGGCCACCGGTGAATGGATCGGCTGTTTCGGATTGACCGAGCCCGATCATGGTTCGGACCCCGGCAGCATGGTCACCCGCGCCAAATCTGTAGATGGCGGCTATTCCCTCAGTGGCGCCAAAATGTGGATCACCAATTCCCCCGTCGCCGACGTGTTCGTCGTCTGGGCGAAAACCGATGATGGGATCATTCGCGGCTTCATCCTGGAAAAAGGCATGGAAGGTCTGTCGGCACCAAAAATCGAAGGCAAGTTTTCCCTGCGCGCCTCCATCACCGGCGAGATTGTCATGGACAATGTGTTCGTGCCCGAAGAAAATCTGATGCCCAATGTGCAAGGATTAAGCGGACCGTTCGGCTGTCTCAACAGCGCCCGTTTCGGCATTGCCTGGGGCGCCCTTGGTGCCGCGGAATTCTGCTGGCAGGCGGCGCTTCAATATACCATGGACCGCAAACAGTTTGGCCGCCCCCTCGCCGCCAATCAGCTGATCCAGAAAAAACTCGCCGATATGCAAACGGAAATCACCCTTGGCCTGCAAAGCTGCCTGCGGGTCGGTCATTTACGCGATGAAAACCGCGCCGCGCCGGAAATGATCTCACTGATCAAACGTAATTCCTGCGGCAAGGCTCTCGATATTGCCCGGGTTTCCCGCGATATGCACGGCGGCAATGGCATCAGTGACGAATATCATGTCATCCGCCATGTGATGAACCTGGAAGCCGTCAATACCTATGAAGGCACCCATGATGTGCATGCGCTTATTCTGGGCCGGGCCCAAACCGGCATCCAGTCTTTCACCGGTGCGTAATCCAAAACCAGAAGAACAGCACAAGCTGCGGAGATACAAATGAAAATACAAGGTAAAAACATCATCATCACCGGCGGTGCCAGCGGCATCGGTAAAGCCCTGGCATTGCGTTTCCATGCGGAAGGCGCGCGCGGCATTACCGTCGCCGACATGCAAGCGGAACCCTTGCAAGAAGTCGCCGATCAAATTGGCGGCATCGCCGTTGCCGGCAACGTCACCGATGAAGCCCATATCCAGGACCTGGTCGCCCAGGCCGAAGCGGCTTATGGTCCCGTCGATATCTTCGTCTCCAACGCCGGTATCGCCCGCATGGGATGGGAAGAAAGCTCCGATGAGACCTGGCAGCTCAACTGGGACATCCATGTGATGGCCCATGTCTATGCGGCCCGCGCCGTCGTCGACAAAATGATCGCCAATGGCGGTGGCTATCTGGTCAATACAGCCTCTGCCGCCGGCTTGCTCAGTCAGGTCGATAGCGCCACTTACGCGGTGACAAAACATGCCGCCGTTGCCTTCGCCGAAACCCTGTCGATCCGCTATGGCGACAAGGGGCTGCGCGTCTCTGTGCTCTGCCCGCAGCAAGTGCGGACAGCCATGACCGAGAACAACCTTGAAGGCGTCGCGGGTGTCGATGGCACCATGGAGCCCGAGGAACTGGCCGATCATGTGGTCACGTCCATGGACAAGGAAGAATTTCTCATTCTCCCCCATGAACAGGTCATAGATTACATGCGCCGCAAAACAAGCGACTATGATCGCTGGCTCGGCGGCATGCGCAAACTGCGCGATATGTACATCACGTAAGGTTCCGGAGACACCTATCCCTGAAACCCAAAGGAAAGAACTGCCTTAAAAATCAGTTGGTTCGACTACTCGGCTTATTTATACGTTGAAGTCCGTGTGACAATGCGGCGCGACAGCAACTGGGATTGGTCGCGCCAGCATATCACCCTCAATCCGATTTTCGGATCTTGATAATATACTATCATAAAGAGTTTGTTTTGTCAAGATAAATGACGAAAAACGGGTGTTCTCCCCGCTCACCCCAGCATCAGATCGAGGTTCTGCACCGCCGCGCCGGAGGCCATTCTCTCCCCTATAATCAATTCTATTCCCTCATTGCCCGGGCAATTTCCGGCAAGATAACGGTTACGGGCCTGGACAATTAAACACCTGCAAACAGGACCGCAGACGTGCAGAAAAGTGCAAAATATGTAAGGACAAAGACACCGGTCAGATAACCTGTGAAGAAGAATTTCTTTTTAAAAAAAGTACTCAGATACAAAGCCACAGTGAAAACCAGATAAATTGGCAGGCAGTACAGCGGAAAGATCAGGACGGCAAATGGCACGACGCCAAGACCCATGGCGGACAGCAAAAATGAATAAAGCAGGCGCGTCAAGCTCATGCCCGGCTTTGCGTTTTCAGGAAAGGTGAAAAATACAAAAGCGGCCTGCGCCAGAAAAATCAGCCCAAGTGCAATCAGAAAAGCCTTCAGAATCTTACCCATGACATCTGGCATAAATATCTGATTTAAATGCCCTATTCCCAGAGCCATGTCATTTTTCCTGTTGTTGCAAACCGTTGATATCTCAACATATGGTGTGATCAATAACAGCAGGCAACCGTAAAAATACGGTTAAAACCCGGTTTGCTTCGGTAAAGTCGCGGTATTTGAAGGGGTGCTTTTCGGGAGGTAAAGCGTCGATCGGCATGAACCGCCCTCCCCACTCACCCCAGCATCAGATCGAGGTTCTGAACCGCCGCACCGGAGGCGCCTTTACCGAGATTATCAAACACCGCGGCGATCATCACCTGCTGCTTGGCCTCATCGCCGAACACATAGAGTTTCAATGCATCGCTGCCGGCCATCATGTCGGCGGGCAGGCGTTTGACGGATTGGGCCTCGTTCAAGGAGATCACCTCGATCACCTCGCTGCCCGAATAGAAATCGCTCAGCCGTTGATGAATATCGGCCATTGTTGGCGTGCCCGGCAGCTGCGCCAGATCCAGCGGCACCTGCGTGATCATGCCTTGCGGGAAATTGCCGACGCTGGGAATAAACACCGGCGGCTTGGCCAATCCACCATACACCTGCATCTCGCCCAGATGTTTATGCTGCAACTGCAATCCATAGAGATGAAACGCTGCAGGAGACGGGGTGTCACCGCCTGCCCCTTCATATTCGGCAATCATCTGCTTGCCGCCGCCGGTATAGCCGGAGACGGCGCTGACCGCCACCGGGTAATCAGCCGGCACCACACCCGCCGCCACCAACGGATTGAGTGCGACAATCACGCCGGTCGGATAACAGCCCGGATTGCTGACCCGCGCCGCGCCGGAGATTTTTTCCGCCTGCCCCGGCTCAAGCTCGGCCAAACCGTAAACCCAGTCGGGATCGGTGCGATGGGCGGTGCTGGTATCGATAATCCGCACGGAGTTCGCCCGCGCCAGCGACACGGTTTCCTTCGCCGCCGCATCGGGCAGACAGAGAATGGACAGATCGGCATCATTGAGCGCCGCGCCGCGCTTAGCCGGATCTTTCTTCTCGGCCTCGTCCAGCAGGATCAGGGAGATGTCCGCGCGCGCCGCCAACCGCTCCTGTATCTGCAGCCCCGTCGTCCCCGCCGATCCATCAATAAAAATATGCGCCGTCATCGCCTCGCCTCACCAAAAATCATGAGGCGCAGTCTTATCATAGGAGGGGGCGATGGGGCAAATGGGGAGTGGGACGGGATCGGCAATCCTAGGTCCTTCTATAAATGCTACACAAAGATCACATGTTTAGATCGGCTTGTCACTGATTGCCCCAATCTGAACTTTTCTCAATCATTGTGTAAACTTCATCTTCCTGACCTTTTTTCCAAACTTCGTCGTTCCAACTGCTTATGACTTCTGCAGATTTTCCGTTTGTCTTCAGCAATTTATCAAGTACAGAAATTCTCTGTTTGCTGACTATTTCAAGTTTATTTAACATCTCGGTGCTAAAACCCATTTCCTTGGACAAGTTTGAAGCGACGTCATCTGAGATGACCGCAATACTACCATCACTCAATTGCAATCCGTAACCGAGGTTAGCTGATTTGTTATCCGAGATAATTTTCTTTATTTGTAATTCAGTAAGATCTGAAACCGAGTAAGCATATGAAATATCAAAATTTTCTAGCGCGCTTGGTTTCACATAATAAGCCGTCAAATACTTTAGTTGTCTCAACACACCATGTGGCTTGTAAATAGCGGCTGCTTCATACTCGTTTGGATTTGCGATGACTACTTCGATTTCTTCTTCCGCGGAAACAACTGATCCACCAGCTATCCAATTGACCATTATCATACCAACTAGAATTTTAGCTAATATTAGATTTTTGAACACACTGACTCCTTTCTCATCGGCTAACAATTCGTCTTTTATCCGAATATTTTTGCCAAGATCAGTTCTAGCCCTACACCGCCAATAACCGCCATACTCCCGATGCCCAGCATTGCATATTTTCCGACGCTGGCTTCTTTCACGTTGACAGCAATTAAAGAAACCAAAAAGATAAGTAATAATAGTAGAGAGCAGCCAATTGCCATGCCCCCGATGTTGTCCATTACTCTCAGCTTTTCACCAGATATATGCCCATTAACGACCATTTGAACAATGACTATTATTAAAGCGCCAATGAAAACCGATCCAAATTTTTTCCACCATGGAATTTTTTCAAATGTTATGATGTCATGATCATTAGGGTGCTGTGTACATGTTACACCATTGTTAAACATTTTTGTACATTGAACAGATTCAGCTTGATTGCCCATGGTACTCTCTCAATTCAGATGAAAAAGTGAATTTATATTATTTTAACTAGATTAGATTTAATGTAAACACCCTTATAAATATGCGAAATATCTATCATTTTTAAGATCCCAAAGGTTATTGGATGAGAATACGCATTTATAATAATGTTCACTCCTCCGCCAACGCCCCCTTAAAAAACGCAATCGCGATCTCGACGCTGCCAAAAGCCGCGAGGTTGTTATGGCCGGCGCCCTCGATCGCGAGGAATTTGGTGCCTGCAGGGGCCAGTTCGGCGAGGCGTTTGCCCAGCTCGAACGGGATGACCTTATCGTTTGTGCCATGCATAATCTGGATCGGCGCGGTGATCTTGCCGATTTGTTGGTCGGAATGGAACGGATGTTTCAGCAGACCGTTTAGCGGTACCCAGCCCATGCGATACCGCGCCACATCAAGGATCGAGGTGAACGGTGCCTCCAGCACCACGGCGAAGACCGGGCGCTGCACTGCCAGCGGCACGGCAACACCGGTGCCGAGCGAATGGGCATAGAGACCGATGGGCTGATCGGTCTGGGCGCGGACATGATCGTAGGAGGCCAGACCATCCATGATCAGGCCGGTTTCCGTGGGGCTGCCCGTGCTGCCGCTGTAGCCGCGATATTCGATCAACAAAACACCAAAGCCGCTGGCGGCCAGCTCCTCGCCTTTGCTGACCTGAAAATAGGCGGTGTCGGCATTGCCGTGAAAGACGAGGATTGTCGCCTCCCCGGCCTCCGCCTTATGTTCATAGGCGCGCAATGTCTCGCCGTCCGGTGTCGGAATATCAACAGGATTATAACTGCCCACGGGGCCCGGCGGGGGTGTCCTGCTGGGCGCCGGGAAAATCAGCTTAGCCTGCAGGAAATACATGGCCGCGAACGGGATTATGCCGAAAACCAGAATGGCAACAACAAACGTGACGATGAGTCTGGTAAGGAAGGTCATAGGTACCCGTTTGTTTTAGCGCCCCCGAAAATCCGGGTCGCGTTTTTCGAGGAAGGCGGTGACCCCTTCCAGATAATCCTCCGAGCCGGTGGCCAGCGCATATTGGTCGATATCCATATAGCTGGTGGCGTGGTTGAGGGCATTGGCGGCGACGCTGGCGCCTTGTTTGATCATGCGCACGGGCAGCGGTGGACGGGCGGCGATTTTGGCGGCCATGTCATGGGCCACATCCAGCGCCTTACCATCCTCCGTGACTTCTTCGACCAGACGCCATTTCTCGGCCGTGGCGGCGGAAATAATATCGGCGACAATGCACAGCTGCTTGGTGCGGGCCGGCCCCATCAGATTGACCATGCGCGGGATCGACTGCCAGCTCATATTCATGCCATTGCGGATTTCGGGTACGTAGAATTGCGCCGATTTACCGGCGATGCGCATATCAAGGGCGGCAATCAGGGCGACACCGCCGCCAATGCAGTAACCTTCGACGGCGGCAATGGTCATGGGTTGCAGGTCTTCCCAGGCCTTGCACATTTTCGGGCCGACCGACAGCATCTCGCGCTTGTCCATGACGCCGGCCTCCAGCCGTTCCTTCAGCGCCGCATCCTTCAAATCAAAGCCGACCGTGAAATTCTTGGCATTGCCGGTGAGGATGATGGCGTTGGTTTCCGTATCGCCTTCAAAATCGCGGGCAACCGCCAGCAGCTCTTTCATCAACTCGACGGACATGGCATTGACCGCATTGCCGCGATCAAAGCGGACGGTGGCGACGCGATCTTTCTTTTCGACAGATACATACTTGTAGGTCATGAGGTTCCCTCTTATATTTTTGGTATTCTGTTGCCGATCCCTCCCCCAGTAAAGGAAGAAATATGCCCGCTTATATCATCGCCCGGATTAATGTCACCGACCCGGAGCAATATGAAGTGTATAAATCCCTGGCCCCCGTCGCCATCAAAAAATATGGCGGGCAGTATCTAACTCGCGGCGGCGCCATGGAAACATTGGAAGGAGCAAAGGAAACTTCCCGTGTGGTGATCCTGCAGTTCCCGGATATGGACGCCGCCCGCGGGTTTTACAACAGCCCCGAATACAGCAAAGCCAAGGACGCCCGGAAAAATGCCGCCAATGGTACTTTTACCCTGCTTGAAGGTTATGATCCGGCGTAAAAATTAATATAAGTCGCCCTGCTCCAACGGGGCGAAATAAGCTTGCACATCGGCGTCGCTGATCTCTTCCAGGGTCGGCGGCAGCCATTTTGGCGCCCGGTCTTTATCGACCACGGCGGCGCGCGTGCCCTCATAGAAATCTACGCCCTGAATGATGCGATTGACCATGCGGAACTCCATGCGCATGCAGTCGTCAAACTCCATTGAAGCACCGCGGCGCAGTTCCTCGAACGAGACTTTCATGCTGGTCGGGGATTTGGTCAGCAGCATGTCGGCGGTCTTCAGGCACCAGTCGTCACCATCTTCCTGCAGGCTCTTGATAATTTCCGCGACCGAGAATTGACCGAAATGATGATCGATCTGTTTCAAGCGCTCGATGATCGGCGCATCCCCCGGATGATCAGAAAACTGCCCGATGATCACATCAATTTCATGGTGGATATTGTCTGTATAGTCGGCAGTAACCAGCGCCGCTTCCAGACTTTTAAGTTTTTCCGAATGCACGTAGGAATTGGAAATGCCGAGGAACACCGCGTCATCGGCTTTCAGCCGGGCGCCGGTCAGGCCCACATACATACCCGTCTCACCGGGGCAACGCGGCAGAAAATACGATCCGCCCACATCGGGGAACAATCCGATGCCCGATTCCGGCATAGCGAACAAGGTCCGCTCTGTCGCGACGCGGTGACTGCCATGTACCGACACCCCCACACCGCCGCCCATGACGATGCCGTCAATGAAGGAAATATAGGGCTTGCTGAAATGCTTGATGCGGGCATTGAGTAGATATTCATCGCGATAGAAATGATACGGATAATCGGCGCCTTTGCGGCCCTCTTCATACAGCTTGATGATATCACCGCCCGCACAAAAAGCGCGATCCCCCGCCCCTTCGACCAACACCAGCTTGATACGGGAATCTCCCTCCCATTCGGCCAGCTTGGAATCCAGCGCTAGGCACATTTCATGGGTCAGGGCGTTGAGAGCATAAGGCCGATTGAGGGTAACCATGC
Source organism: Sneathiella sp. (assembly GCF_036960985.1). Classification (NCBI taxonomy): domain Bacteria; kingdom Pseudomonadati; phylum Pseudomonadota; class Alphaproteobacteria; order Sneathiellales; family Sneathiellaceae; genus Sneathiella; species Sneathiella sp. Next base: position 18,674 of record NZ_JBALWD010000020.1, read on the forward strand.
CCACAGATCCCTGCAGGCGGAAAATAATTTCGTCTTGTTCCGTCATGATCAGCCCTTGCCTTGTCCGTCTTTCAATTTGCGGGCGATGACCACCCGCATGATCTCATTGGTGCCTTCCAGGATCTGGTGAACCCGCGTATCGCGGACAAAGCGCTCCATGGGGAAATCCCGCAGGAAGCCATAGCCGCCATGCAGCTGCAGCGCGTCATTGCAGATATTAAAGCCGGCGTCGGTCGCATAACGTTTGGCCATGGCACAATACAAGGTCGCTTCCGGATCTTTGGCATCCAGCTTGGACGCCGCCTGCCGGATCATCAAGCGCGCCGCTTCCAGTTCCGTCGCCATATCGGCAAGCTTGAACTGGACCGCCTGAAACTCGCCGACCGGTTTTCCAAATTGTTTGCGGTCCGCCGTATAGCTTTGCGCGCTTTCAAGGCAAGTCCGCGCCGCGCCAATGGAACAAGCACCGATATTGAGCCGGCCGCCGTCCAGTCCCTGCATGGCAATCTTAAACCCCTCGCCCTCCGCGCCGACCAGATTCTCAACCGGAACCCGACAGTCATCGAACAACACTTGTGCGGTCGGTTGGGAGTTCCAGCCCATTTTCCGCTCCTGCGAGCCGAAACTTATGCCCGGTGCATCGGCGGGCACGGCAAGGCAGCTGATCCCGCCCGGTCCGTCTTCCCCGGTCCGAACCATGGTCACATAGACATCGCTATGGCCGCCGCCGGAAATAAACGCCTTTGTGCCGTTGAGAATATAATGTTCGCCATCGCGCACGGCTTTGGTGCGCAACGCCGCCGCGTCAGACCCGGAACCCGGCTCTGTCAGGCAGTAACTGGCAATAAATTCCATGGTTGTCAGCTTGGGGACAAATTTTGCCCGGACGATGTTGGATCCGAACCGGTCAATCATCCAGCTCGCCATATTATGGATCGAGATAAAGGCCGCTGTTGATGTACAGCCAGCCGCCAGTTCTTCAAATATGATCGCCGAATCCAGCCGGCCCAGCGCGGAGCCGCCATACTCCTCGCCCACATAAATGCCACCAAAACCAAGTTCGGCCGCTTGCCGCATTTCAGCAACGGGGAAGATTTTATCTTCGTCCCATTTTTCGGCATTGGGTGCGAAAACATCAGTTGCGAAAGCCCGCGCCATATCGCGAAACGCGCTTTGATCCTCAGTTAGATTAAAATCCATATTTTCAAGCCTTGTATCAACCTTTACCCTTTGATACGTCGTCCGTGTAAGGATGTCAATAATATACCAAACGATCGTTAGGTTTAATTATTTGCAGGAGCGTGCGTCACGTTATAATATGCCTGCTAACGATCCGATCGATTAAAGACAACAGGAAACCCGCCTCATGAAAAACCCGACGCCAGCATTTCCGCGCACCCGTATGCGCCGTGTCCGGAAAACGGATTGGTCTCGACGGCTGGTGGCAGAAAACACGCTGACACCGTCAGATCTGATTTGGCCGGTGTTCGTGCATGAAGGTGAAAATCTAGCCATCGAGATACCGTCCATGCCCGGCGTAAAACGACTGAGTGTCGATTTGCTGGTAATTGCAGCGAAAGAAGCTTTTAACCTTGGCATCCCGGTGATTGCGCTGTTTCCCGCGGTGGAACAGAATCTGAAATCAGATGATGGTCGCGAAGCCTATAATTCTGACAATATCATTTGCAAGGCCATCCGTGCCCTGAAAGATGCCGTTCCCGAAATGGGTGTTCTCTGTGACGTGGCACTCGATCCTTTCACCATCCATGGTCAAGACGGTCTTGTTGAGGACGGCTACGTCGTCAATGATCCATCGGTCGAAGCCTTAATCCGACAGGCCTTGAACCAGGTTGAGGCCGGCTGCGATATCATTGCCCCGTCGGACATGATGGATGGCCGCATCGGCGCCATTCGCGACGCACTGGAAATCGAAGGGCATATCAATACTTCGATTATGTCCTATGCCGCGAAATATGCGTCGGGCTTTTACGGGCCCTTTCGCGATGCGGTCGGATCAACGGGTAATCTAGGCACCAGCGACAAGCGGACCTATCAGATGAATTCCGCCAATAGCGACGAAGCCTTGCGCGAAGTCGCCCTCGATATCAACGAGGGGGCGGATATGGTCATGGTCAAGCCGGGCATGCCGTATCTGGACATCTGTCGTCGGGTCAAAGACGAGTTTGGAATCCCCACCTTCGCCTATCAGGTTTCGGGAGAATATGCCATGCTCTGCGCGGCCGCCCAAAATGGCTGGCTGGAGCGCGACAAAGTCGTCATGGAAAGCCTACTTGGCTTCAAACGGGCAGGCTGTGACGGCATCCTGACTTATTTTGCCGTCGAAGCCGCCTTGCATTTACAAGGCTGAAACCGGCTAGCGGCCTCCCGAAATATCCAATAATGCCCCGGTGGTGTAGGACGCCTCATCGGACATCAACCAAAGGACCGCACTGGAGATTTCCTCCGGTTCCCCGGCTCGTTTCATGGGTATCATACCCTTTACCCGATCGATACGGCCGGGTTGGCCTCCGCTGGCATGAATATCCGTGCGAATGACGCCGGGACGCACTGCATTGACGCGAATGCCTTCTTCCGCCAACTCTTTGGACAAACCCAGGGTCATGGCATCAATACCGCCTTTTGACGCGGCATAATCCACATATTCACCGGGACCGCCCAATCGCGCTGCCACAGAAGAAATATTAACAATCGACCCGCCTTCCCCACCGTGCAGCATCGACATACGCTTGATCGCCTCGCGCGCACAGAGGAAGGGACCAGTCAAATTGATAGCAAACATGCGGGTCAGCCTTTCGACAGTCATTTCATCCACACGTGCTTTCATGTCAACCACGCCAGCATTATTGACCAGCGCATGTAGAGGAGCCAGCTCGCGATCAACCATCGCAAACATCGTCTGAATATTCGATTCAATCGACATATCACCTTGAACTGCAATAGCGCGACTTCCAGCATCGGTGATCTGCTGAACAACATCCAGCGCCGCTTCCTTGTTGCCAAGGTAATTTACACAGACGTCATACCCTTTTTCCGCCGCTCCCAAAGAAATCGCAGCGCCGATACCCCGACTACCCCCTGTGACGATTACTGTTTTATGCATTTAATTTCCTCCAAGCGCCTGTTCCATATCCTCGAAAAGATCATTTACGTTTTCGATGCCAATGGAAAGGCGAAGCAAATCCGGCGGGCAAGGTGTGCCCTCTCCTTCAATGCTGGCCCGATGTTCCACAAGGCTTTCGACACCCCCTAACGAGGTCGCCCGTTTAAACAGATCCAGTTTAGCTGCCGTCGCCATTGCAGCCCCCTCACCGCCTTTAATTCGCACGCTCAACATCCCGCCAAATCCGCCGGTCATCTGGCGCGCCGCAATTTCATGATCCCGATGAGAAGGTAACCCCGGATAGAGGACTTCTTCAATATCTTGATGACCATGAAAATGTTGCGCCAACGCCATGGCATTTTCCGAGGCCCGCTGCACCCTCAGCGACACCGTTCGCATACCGCGCAGTAGCAACCAGGCTTCAAACGGTCCCAGGACCGCACCACCGGCATTGCGATTAACCTTCACCTTTTCCCAGAAATCATCGTCCTTCTTAGTGACGAGGGCGCCAGCGAGTACATCGGAATGCCCGTTAAGATACTTCGTTGCGGAATGCATAACAATATCTGCGCCCCATGATAAAGGCTGGGTGAGCAGTGGCGTCGCTACTGTGTTATCGACCGCAAGACATGCGCCGGCAGCCGACGCAACCTCAGCCCAGGCGGCAATATCGTCGATAACCCAAGTAGGATTGGCAGGCGTTTCAAGCCACAGGAGTTTGGTTTTCCCTGGAACAACCGCGGCTTTCAGTGCCGCCACATCTCCATTTGGCACAAAGGAAATTTCGATCCCCCAGCTGACACCAACGGTCACCAGCCATTTACGCAACGACCAATACATGACCTGCGGCGCAACCATATGATCTCCCGGACGGAGTGATTGAATAACGGCGAGTGCGGCCGACATACCGGATGAGAATAGAAGCGCATCTGCTCCCCGTTCCAATTCACACAGGATTTTCTCCGGCTGGTCATAATTTGGATTATGGTCGCGGCTGTATACTCGGCCAGACGGGTACTCTCCATCTGGCTCGCGCTCATAGGTCGTGCTCGGGAAAATACCGGGAATAAGCCCCTTATGGGTCTCTTCTAGCCATCCTAGCGCTTGCGCCGTCACTGTGTCCGGATTTAATTGTTTTTTATTGTCTGTCACAAAAAACCTCACTTCGTTACAACACTTTAAAGACGTATTAAATTATATATATACTCTATATACGAATATTTAGGGGGCAAATAGATGACGTTGATCAGTAAAATTATTGATGACTTGAACACCGAGCGCCTAAACACGGGGTTATTGTCGTTGAGGCCCGATAAACGCTTGATGGAAACTGCCCAGCAGCATGCGGAATTCATGGCGAAGAAGCAAGTCCTATCCCATTCCGGCGCCAAATTACTAACGCTCCAACCAGGCACCCCAAATTCAGCACAAGCCTCAGATTTCGCAGATAGAATCAGAGCAACTGGGTATCTTTTTTCCGTTGCCGCGGAAAATATAGCGCTCGGTGCAGTCGATGCGGAAGGGTTAGTCCGAATTTGGATGGACAGTCCGCCGCATCGTGACTATATACTAAACGATCAGATCACCGATCTGGGGATTGGATTCTCCGATCTAGAGAACCCAAACACCCATTTACTTCGCTATTGGTCCCTATCTCTCGCGGCGCCGATAAAAACGGTTCCGTAGAAAAAACACCAAGCTATTTCCGCAATGCCCGCAACCGACGGATTAAGCTGGAAGTATCCCAGCGATTGCCGCCCATGTTCTGAACATCGGAATAATATTGATCGACCAATGCCGTGTTTGGCAGGCTGGCGCCGATCTGATCGCTCGTACTGAGGCAGATCCCCAGATCCTTGCGCATCCAATCAACGGCAAAGCCAAATTCAAATTCATCCGCAATCATGGTTTTATAGCGATTTTCCATTTGCCAGCTTTGCGCCGCCCCTTTGGAAATCACTTCAATGACTTTCTCCGCATCCAACCCGGCCTGTTGCGCAAAATGGATACCCTCAGACAATCCCTGAACCGCGCCGGCGATACATATTTGATTGACCATTTTAGTCAACTGGCCGGCGCCGACTTCGCCGAGTAACATGCAAGCTTGAGAATAGGCATCTATGGGTGTTTTCGCCCGGTCAAAATCGGCCGCCGCGCCGCCGCACATGACCGTCAGTACGCCATTTTCCGCCCCAGCCTGCCCGCCTGACACCGGTGCATCTACAAACCCCACGCCTTTCCCATTAGCGACAGCTGCCAGTTCTCGTGCCACCTCAGAGGAAGCCGTAGTGTGGTCGACAAATATTGATCCAGCCTCCATACCGGCTAGGGCACCGCTTTCACCGAGAACAACACTGCGCAAATCATCATCGTTGCCAACGCAAGCCATGACAAATTCGGCCCCGGCGGCGGCGATGGCCGGTGTCTCCGCAGCAGTTCCGCCGTACTCTGCAACCCATTGATCGGCTTTCGCTTTTGTCCGATTATAAACGGTGACATCATAGCCGGCTTTTTGCAAAAACCCTGCCATTGGGTATCCCATAACTCCCAGTCCTATAAAAGCTGCTTTCGTTCCCATTTTCCGTCTTCCCTGATTAAACTAGTTATGTAAATTGCATCCGCAAAAATCTGCCAGAACATCACTCCACTAAAAGGTGTGATACTGCCCTTTGTGAAATAGCAGCGCCTGATCCTCTTCTCCAACGACCACATTTGTCACTCGGCAGATGAAGACAGAATGATCGCCGGCATCATGAACCGCATAGGTTTCACATTCAAAAACAGACAGGCTATCTTCAAACATCGGACATCCGTTCTCTCCCAAATGATAGTCGATGCCTTCAAAACGGTTATCCCGTGCCATCGAAAATCGGTCAGATAATTGCCTCTGCGCCGGGGTCAGGATATTGACTGCAAATTTACCAGATGTCATAAATTCCTGGCAATGCCCGCCAACACGCGCCAGGCTGAACAGCACAAGCGGTGGATCGAGAGAAACCGAACTAAAGGAATTAATCGTAACGCCAAGCGGTTCGCCATTGGCGTTCTTAGCTGTAACAACCGTTATTCCAGTTGCAAAGCAGCCCAGCGCATTCCTAAATTCTTTTGCATCAAATGTCATATTACGCAACCAAGATTGCTTCTTACCAAAAACTCGCCCCACAATCATAAGGAAGCGGCGCGCACTTTCCCACAGATATTAGACAAAATCACCCCTTTTCTTCACGGCTGCCCGTCATTGAAAGGCGTAACAAATCTTATTTCGATGGCAGATTCCATTATTCGCTAAAAACTTCGTAAAATTACACACGCTTTATTAACCATTTTCCATAAAAATCGGAAACGCAATACGTGTGCGTAAAAGTAAAGGCTTTCTCGAGAATGTTTTGGATTATTGGCATAGTTGTTACATTTGGCTCTGTGGCCGGTGGGTATGCACCTCACGGCAGCTTCGCCGTGCTTTTTCAGCCGCTTGAATATCTTATTATTCTGGGAGCGGCTTTTGGAGCCTTTCTACAGGCAAACCCTAAATGGGTCATTGTAGGCGTCGCCAAATCCATGGGTAACCTCATCAAAGGATCCCCATATACCAAGCAATCCTATTCGGAATTGCTGACCTTGATGTATGCCATATTCAAGCTATCGAAGACAAAAGGCATGATCGCCTTGGAGCCTCATATCGAGAATCCCCACGATAGTGCGTTATTTCAGCATTTCCCAAGCTTTATCAAAAACCATCACGCGCAGGATTTCATGTGTGACTATCTGCGACTGATGACGATGGGTACGGAGAATCCTCATGAGCTTGAAGCGCTTATGGAACAGGACATTGAAACTCATCATAATGAAGGACATGCGATTTCAGGTTCGGTGACGTCGCTTGGTGAAGCACTTCCCGCCTTTGGTATTGTTGCCGCGGTTTTGGGCGTGATCGTCACCATGGGCTCCATTGCTGAACCCCCTGAAGTTCTGGGTGGTTTGATCGCGGCTGCTTTGGTGGGTACATTTTTTGGTATTTTCGTGGCCTATGGCGTGTTTTCCCCCATGGGAAAGAACCTGGAACAATTTACCGATGCAGATTCAAAATATTATGAATGTATGAAGCAAGGCCTGCTTGCGCATCTACAAGGTTATGCGCCAGCCGTATCGGTCGAGTTCGCCCGCAAAACCCTTTACAATCATGAACGGCCAACTTTCCTAGAGGTCGAGCAGGCTTGCGATGAAGCGCCAACAATATAACTTAATTTTGCCGAAACTCAGGTTCTAATCCATGGCCGATGACGTCGTCCCCATAATCGTTAAAAAAGTCAAGAAAGGTGGCCATGCCGCCCATGGAGGTGCCTGGAAAGTCGCCTACGCCGACTTTGTGACGGCGATGATGGCGTTTTTTCTGTTGCTTTGGTTGTTGAATGTCACGACGACAGAGCAAAAAGAAGGCCTTTCCGATTATTTTGCCCCAACGACCTCCAGCCTCAGTCAATCCGGTGCCGGCGGTATGCTTGGTGGCCGGAGCATGCAAGTGGATGGGGCTCGCTTGTCGGATACGGGGGCACCATCTGTGGTTTCCAGTATAAAACCGCCTGAACAGGGAAAGAAGGACGATGGAGAAGCCGCTAAAACCCGCGAAATGGAAGAAGCAGAATTGCTGGCAAAGCTGGCCAAGATTGAAGAGGCAAGCTTCGAAGACGCGAAGAATGAAATTCGACAAGCCATTGCAAAGGACAGCGAGCTTTCCGGTTTGGAAGACAATATCATCATTGATATGACACCAGAAGGTTTGCGCATTCAAATTGTTGATCAATTTAATGAAAGCATGTTTGAAAGTGGCAGTGCGAAGATTACCGGTCGTGTCCGCAACCTGGTTTCAATGATTGCAAAATCTATTGAGAATTTACCGAACCGGCTGTCCATAAGTGGCCATACAGACAGTTCTTCGTATAATGGTAGCGACTACGGAAACTGGGAACTTTCTTCTGATCGCGCAAATGCCAGTCGGCGAGCTCTACTAGACGCCGGGCTATCACCGACCCGCATTGACAAAGTGGCCGGGCGTGCGGATATCGACCCACTGATTGCGGATGATCCCTCCAATCCAGGCAACCGACGTATCAGCATTGTCTTGCTTCGGGAAACACCAGTACTTCCGACAAATTTGAAATAATCTAGATTTTCCAGATTAAGAGTTCAGTCTTTCGCCCGTCTTTCACGGTCACGATCTTGTTCGGGGTATGGTCTGGCACCTCAAAGCTATTGCTGATAAACAAACTTCCCGGTTTAAGCTCTGCTTGGGCTTTGGCAAAGAGCCGTGCCATGGGGACAGGGGATAGGAAACAATAAACTATGTCAAATTCCGACAGGTCCTCTTTCCAGATATCGCGATATCTGAATTTTAGATTATGGTTGCCACTGAATTTTCCCAGGCACCAGGATAAGGCAAACGGTAAAGGCGCCGATTCCACGCCATAGAATTGGTTCTCAGCTGACTGACTTGCCAAATATCGTAGCGTGCCGCCAAGGCCGCTCCCAAGATCGACAAACTTCACAGTTTTCTTTTTAGGAATTAGCTTCAGTAAAGCGGCAGAAGTATCTGTATTCGTAAGGTAAAGCGGAACTCTATTTGTGGCAACATTCCAAAAAACAAGCACGAGTAAAATCAATATTGTTGGATAAATCCACATTGGCAAACCTGATGCCAATGCAAGGATTACCATAGGCGGCGCCACTAATTGGCCAATCACCCATCCCCAACCAAATTTGAAAGTTTTAGTAATTACGGCAGAAGCTACTCCCTGCCCACACATCTGCCAGAATACAGGTATGGCAAATCCGACTATCGCGTTCGCACTCGGCAATACCAAAGACAAACCGGCAAAGACGATCGCCTGAATAACCAGGATGGCAAAGATGGGCGGCCATTTTGTTACTGTCATAATCTTGCTTATCGTACGGCTTGCGCCTGCCCGACGGGAGCATCTTCCTTAATCGGCCAATGCAGAAGGCCTGAGATCAATCCCAAGGCAACACTCACCCACCAGATCACATCATAGGATCCATACATGTCATAGGCGACGCCACCCAACCAGGCGCCGAGAAAAGCTCCCATTTGATGGCCGAAGAATATGAAACCAAACAAAGTTGTCATATATTTTGCCCCGTACAAGCTGGCAACCAATCCGGACGTTAAGGGAACTGTCGACAACCATAACAAACCGAGAATGCTTGAAAACACAATCACAGTCACGGGTGTCATAGGTACAATTATAAAGCAGACGAACAGCGCCGCCCGCGCAAAGTAAAGGTAACTCAGCAGGTATTTTTTCGTATATTTACCGCCCAGGTAACCGGCCGCCAATGAACCGACCACATTAAACAGTCCGACAATAGACAGCGCCGTTGCACCGTAGCTTGCCGCCATTCCCTGATCGACAAGATAGGACGGGAGATGGACGGCTAGAAAGGTCACATGAAATCCGCAAACAAAAAACCCTGCAAAAAGGAACCAATAGCTTTTGCTGCCGGCCGCTTCCCGGATTGCTGCGGAAATACTGCTTGCTCCTGAGGCCCCGCTATCTTCCGCTTTTCCTCTGACGCCCATGGATGCAGGAATAACAATAAATGTGCAGAGGGCGATCAGCATCAACGCCGTTGACCAGCCATAACTGGTCAGAAAAGCCTGGCCCAGTGGCAGCATCAGAAATTGCCCTAAACTACCTGCGGCTCCGACAATTCCGAGTGCCATAGAGCGCTTCTCTTCGGATACGGCGCGCCCTACCGAGCCCATGACAACACCAAACCCTGTGCCCGCCAGCCCCAATCCAACCATTAACCCGGCGGAAAGATGTAATTCCGATTGCGACGACGTCTGCGACATCAAGAAAATACCGCCCGAATACACAAGACCAGAAACTAACAAGGTCTTACCTGACCCATATTTATCAGCGATCATCCCGGCGAAAGGTTGGGATAGCCCCCATACGAGATTTTGAATAGCGAGTGCCAGGCCAAAAACTTCCCGCCCCCAGCCCATATCCGTCGATACCGGTTCCAAAAATAGTCCGAAAATGGCTCTGGAACCCATGGCAACGAGACTTATCAGGCCACCCGCAATGATAAGAATAAGAAATGATCTGGACTGCATTTACCCGGCTCCGGCACATGTTTCTTGTTGTTTTGTATTGTCTAATTCAGTATTGGATGATTGAATTTGTCTCATCAAGTACCATTTATTGCTAGAATGCGGTACCAATTGTTTGTGCAACAAAAGGATTTATAGCGACGTGAAAGAGTCAAACGGACCTCTTATTGAGCTAGGTTCTCTGGAGAATACAGAGGATACTAACAACGCAAGACAAACATCTTATGCTAAATCTTTCAATCTGGATGATTACGAAAGCATTCGCCTTCGGCGCATTTTCGCCTATTTTATTGACGTCGTTTGTATTGCCATCGTTACCATAATAGCAATTTTTGTCTCAACCATTCTCGGCATCATTAGTTTTGGAATTTTAACGCCGCTTCTTGTGATCGTTTTGGCTCTTGTTCCCCTCGCCTATCATACTTTTCTTGTGGGAAGCGATTGGAATGCGACCATCGGCATGCGGTTTATGAATATCCGAATGGAACTCGACAATGGTGGCAATCCCGATTACATGGTCGCTTTCCTGCAAGCAGCCCTGTTTTATTTCTCCGTCGCGGTGACGTCATCCCTGATTTTGTTGGTGTCGTTGTTTAATCCACGCGGTCGCTGTCTGCACGATTATGTCACCAGTACCGTAATTCGCCGTATTCCCTTGTCAACCTAGCGCATCCCGCAGCTGATAATATTTCATCGCGAGAGACAACAGGGGAACCCGCAGAGCCGTACCGCCCGGGAACGGCTTATGCGGGATACGGCTAAACACATCCAACCGCTCCATCTCACCGCCAATAGCTTCCGCTAGTATCCGGCCAGCAATAGCCGACAAGGGAAGTCCCTGCCCGGAAAAACCATGGGCGTAGTAAATGTTTCGCCCTATGCGGCCGATATCCGGTAAACGGTGGCGTGTGACCGCAACTTTACCGCCCCAGGCAAACTCGATATTTACATCAGCAATCTGGGGAAATGTTCGTAGCATATGGTGTCGGAGTATTTTTTTCGGATCCGCACGATGCCGTCCGACATAATCACGTCCGCCATACAGCAATCGATGATCTGCAGACATGCGGAAATAGTCGAGATTGAAATTAGTATCAGAAACACAGGCTTCCGTTTGCAAGACAGTCTTTGCGCGGTCCGAGGGCAATCTCTCCGTCGCAATGATATAACTGCTCACCGGAATAATTCTGGCGTCCAGCCCGGCGTTCAAACCCTTCACATATGCATTGCCGGCGAGAATGATCGAAGAGGCTGTGATTTTTCCAGCAGTGCATTGCAACACAGGTTTCACTCCTGTCTTGAGGTCCAACGCAGTGGTCCGTTCAAAAATCTGCACGCCTGCTGCTGCAGCGGCTTGCGCCAGTCCCAATACATAATTGAGCGGATGTAAGTGGCCGCCTTGATGATCTAGCAGGCCCGCTTTGTATCTTGAGGTTCCGATATAGTTTGAAAGATCGGCCTCATCGATCCAGTCATATCCTTGAAAATCGAAGTTGTCCTGACAAAATAGCATCTCCCGTTTCAACCAACTCCGATGACTATTTTTCGTGGCGGCATAAAGCTCGCCTTCTTTGAGATCGCATTTGATTTCATGATCTGCGATCCGGGTTTTCAAAATTTGTGTCGCTTCCACCGACATTTCCCATAGTTTTCTGGAATCATCCAGTCCGACCAGGTTGGCAGTTTCAATCATACCTGGCTGGTATCCCGTAGCGATCTGGCCCCCATTTCGACCTGAGGCACCCCAGCCGATCGACTTCGCCTCAACCAAGGCAACCGAAAATCCCCGTTCCGCAAGTTCAAGCGCGCTCAACAAGCCGGTATACCCACCGCCAACGACACAAATATCGACGCTAACATCTTGATCAAGAGGCGAAAATATCTGTGCGTTTTTCGCAGTACTCTGGTAATAATTGGTTTCCATTAAATGATATTTTTCACTGTTAACTTCATTGCCTTGCAACTCCGCGCTTGCAAGATTCTGTTCAATCCTCATGATATAGGTACAAAAGGACAACCACAGACAAAGGTTTTACCCTGAGACAGTATTACGGCAAGGAATTATTGAACACTCCATGGTAATTGTTGAATCAACCCTGCATATCTGGATCCTACTCGCTTTTATTGCCGTTGCTATTGTCGCCTTCGCCAGCGAACGCATCGAGCTTGAAATATCCTCCATCGGTGTCATTGCCGGCCTTCTACTGCTTTTTCATTTTTTTCCACTGGAAAATACTGCTGGAGACATTCTTCTCACCGCGGGTGATATCCTCGCGGGTATTGGGGACCCTGCACTCATTACCGTATTATCGTTGCTCGTAGTCGGACAGGGCATTGTGCGGACAGGGGCTCTGGATCAACCGATCCGGCGACTTGTAACCCTGCGCCGTCACCACCCGGTCCTAGCAATCGCCGTTGTTCTGACAACTGTTTTGGTTATCAGCGCGTTTATGAACAACACACCAGTGGTGGTCATCTTCATACCTTTGATGACAGCCCTCGCAGAACGCCTACATCGTTCCACCTCCACTTTGATGATTCCGTTAAGCTATGCATCGATCCTTGGCGGCATGACGACTCTGATTGGTTCCTCGACTAACCTTCTGGTCATGGCGGCGGCTGTTCAAGCCGGAATGCCGGAGTTGACCTTCTTCCAGTTCACATTCCCGGGCGCTATATTGGCATTTGTCGGCCTTCTATACGCTTTAATCATAATTCCGCGCATCCTCCCCAATCGGGCATCCATAACCGGCGAGGTCGTCGACATTTCCGGCAAACAGTTCATTGTTCAAATGGAAATTGCGGCTGACAGCCCGTTGGTTGGTGAAGAAGCGCTAATGGGTCAGTTCCCGAGTTTACGAAATATCACCGTCCGGTTCATTCAACGCGGCGAACATGTCCTGCTCCCGCCTTTCGACAATATTACCCTGCGACCATCTGATGCGGTGGTTTTCGCAGGCACACGCAAATCCCTTACAGAAGCATTTTCGGATAATCCGCAAATGCTTCAGGGTTTACTGACAACCGAGGAGACAGAAAATCCGTCGCCATCGGATCTGAAACCTGTTCAAGAGCAAACCTTGGCAGAAGCCGTTGTGGCGCCGGCATCGCGAATGATTGGCCGTGCGTTGTATCAAGTGAGTTTTCATTACCGGACGAAATGTGTGGTTGTTGGTATTCAGCGGCGCTCGCGGATGATCAGAACAAGCCGTATGACAGACATTCGGCTTGAAGCAGGCGATGTTCTGCTCATTCTCGGCGACCGCGCCGATATTATGCGGATCCGAAGTAATCCAGATGTCTTGCTGCTTGAGTGGTCCGCAAAGGAGCTCCCGGCAACTGCCCTCGCCTGGCGTGCGCGGATAATTTTCGGCCTCGTTGTTGTTTCTGCAGCTACGGGGCTTATGCCCATCGTCGTCTCCGCCGTCGTGGGCGCTGTCGCCATGGTTGTCTCGGGTTGCCTTAATATATATCAGGCAAGCCGATCTATTGATCGCAAAATACTGCTGTTGATTTGGGCGGCTCTAGGTCTTGGTGCAGCGATGCAAGCAACGGGCGGCGCCAGCTATATAGCCCATGGGGCATTATCTCTGCTGATGGGCGCCGGCCCGGCGGTCATCTTATCCATATTCTTTCTAATGGTCGCAATTTTCACCAATATACTAAGCAATAATGCGACGGCTGTATTATTTACCCCAGTAGGCATAAGTTTAGGGGTCGAGCTGGGTGTCGATCCAATGATATTCGTTTTTGCCGTAATTTTCGGTGCAAATTGTTCATTTGCCACGCCAATGGGCTATCAGACGAATCTGTTGGTTATGGGACCTGGGCACTATAAATTTATAGATTTTTTGAAGGCCGGAGGGCCATTGGTTATACTTCTGTGGATAGTATTCTCTATTTTCGCCCCTTTTTATTATGGATTGATGTGATTTATAGAAAATTCTGCAGCTGCCCTATTTGCTAATATGCGAAAGCGCGTTACCCTTATTTGAACTGATCAATAACAATGAAGGCATTTAAATGAAGCGCGTGGAGATCCCCTCCCGATTCTTCTTTTCGACACCACCTGCCCCCTGCCCGTATCTCGAAGATCGGCTGGAGAGGAAGGTTGTGACGTTGCTCGCCGGCGAAGATCCAGATCACCTTCACAACACCTTAAGCCATGCCGGCTTCAGAAGGAGTCAGGACCTAGCTTATCGTCCTGCTTGCGATGGCTGTGACGCCTGCATCCCGATCCGGGTCAATGCAAAAGAATTTCATTTGAAAAAATCCTTTCGCCGTGTTTGGCAAGCGAACCGTGATTTAAAGGTTGCCGAAATTCCGGCGGTCGCCACACAAGAACATTTCACTCTATTTCATAATTATCTCCGGTCACGTCATTCGGATGGCGGCATGGTGGATATGGATTTTGATGACTATCAGGCAATGATCGAAGACAGCCCCGTAAAATCCCAATTGGTTGAGTTTCGGAAAATGGATGGCAGTCTATATGCCGTCAGCTTGACAGATGTTATGGAAGACGGCCTATCTCTCGTTTATAGCTTCTTTGCCTCTGACGAAGACAAGCGCAGCCCGGGAACCTATCTGATCCTCTGGCACATCCTGCAAGCCCGGTATCGCCAGCTCCCCTTTGTTTATTTGGGATACTGGATCGAACAAAGTCAGAAAATGTCGTATAAACAACGGTTTATGCCGTCAGAAATTCTGACCCGCAATGGCTGGGAACCACTGTCCCCTTCCCTCAAGTAAAATGTTTAATTTATCTGACTGACGGTGTTCCAGAGCATTTTCTGGAATTTGCGAAACTGTGAGAAGCGCTCAGCTCCTCACAGTTCTTCAATGCAACAATATACCCTAGAAATTATGGGATATATCTTTGTGGCCTGAACGACAAGCAGCGACGTAAAGCGCTTGCTCTCTGGTCATTTTCGTTTGTAAGCGTACGCCAATGGTACCCAGCATTTGCTCTACATAAGTTTCAAATCCGCTCAACAAATTGGCCCCGGCCTTTTCTCGCCACGCGAGCTGGGTGTCGTATTTTCTAACGACTTTATCCATTTCTTTCATGGCTTTTTCCAACTTAGGCGTTTTTGCCTTGAGTGGTCGGCGGACTTTTGACAGCCCAGATCGAATTTCATCGGCGCCGGCGACATCTATGAACCGCTTCGTCAGCGATTCTACTGCCGCAACCATGTCTGCTGGTTCCTTCACAAGCAACTCTTCCTTCAGCTTCATCAGGTCGGCCTGCAAAGCGGCAAAGGCATCGTTACTCCGCAAGACGGTCATGAAATCTGTCACGGCCGAATAACCGCTATCAGATGCACGACGGAATTGCAGCCTTAATGTTGATTCGTTTTTCAACGCTTTTCTGAAATCCTTGTAAACGCCATCCCACTCAGCCGGAATTTTAGCGACAAGAGCATCTCGCGCCGACTTCAATTCCAGAATGATGTCTTCAAGTTTCTTCTTTTGATCAGCCTGATCTTCACCGCGCATGCGGCTAACCAAGGTATCATTCTCTTCGATTTTCGCTTCTATTTTACGAACATCATTCTCAATCGTTCTGACAACCCTTTGCAACGGAATAAACCCGTCTTTCTTCTGATCAACGATGCCTTCCGCTTCAAATGCCTGGTGCAGTAGTCCTGGCGCGTTTTCCGCAGCATCAAAGCTTTTCGACAAAGTAGAGGCAGTACGTTTCGGCAAGTAATCCAAATTTAGGCCACGAACTGCTGCCAGGGTGCTGGCAAATTCTGCTTCACTCGCGGTGAACTGATCCGCGATATATTTTTCGACGCAATATTCAAGCCGCGGGTTACGAGGGGGTGGTGCGGTCTCAGCTGTCAACGAGGTTCTGTTTGGTAGGTAATTGACCAATTGTGGATAAAAACCCACAACAACGAGGGCGATCAGCTGCAAGGTTATAAAGGCGACAACCCCCTTGTACATCTCAATCGTTTTAACAATTGGGGGTGCGACACCGCGAAGATAAAACAAGGCAAAACCGAAAGGCGGCGTCAGGAAGGATGTCTGGATATTCAATCCGATCATCACGCCAAGCCAGACCGCCGTAATATTCGCTGATGGATCGGCAAGCAAAATAGGCGCCACAATTGGCACCACAACAACGGCAATTTCAATGAAATCTAGGAAGAAGCCAAGAACAAAGATCACCGCCATAACGATGACAAATTTCGACCAGAACCCGCCGGGCATGCTGTTCAGGAAATCACGAACAAGGTCTTCTCCGCCAAATGCCCGGAAAGCCGCCGTTAACATGGCCGCACCCAACAGGATGATAAAAACCAACGACGTGGTTTTCGCAGTTTCAATCATCACTTCCTGGAGTGTATTGTCAATTTTGAAGGCTCGCCAGCTGCTCCAGATAATAGAAATTATCAATCCGCCCGTTGCGATCAGTCCCAGGGTAACGCCAATGGCACTGCGGGTGTCATTTATGGATTTGATGTTTGTTTCAAAGAATGCCAGGACAACGAGGATTCCTGCGAGAGACAATAGCCCGAGAATTACCGGGGCATACGCCCCTCTTTCTCCTTCTTTCAAGCGATAACCCGCCATCAAGATGGCACCAACTGCCCCAATAGATCCGGCCTGGTTGACCGTCGCGACACCGGCGATGATTGATCCCAGTACGAGGAAAATAAGTCCTAAAGGTGGGAAAAGAGCCAGAAACAGTTTGCCAAAGAACGCGCGGTCGAAGCTTCCGCCGTAACGTACCGCGGGCGCTGCCTTTGGACGGATAAATGCGTAGCCAAGAATAAAGATCATGTAGATGGCAACAAGCAGCAAACCCGGAATAAAGGCGCCGAGGAACATTTCACCGGCACTTGTCGAGACCACATCGAAGGACGACGGCATGGACAACTCACCGGTCGCAGCCTTATGCAGCGCTTTCCGCGCTGTCCCTGCCTGATCTGTTGCGCTCGCTAGCTGATCCGCAAGAATAATCAAGACAATGGACGGTGGTATTATCTGTCCAAGTGTTCCTGATGCAGCAATAGTACCAGTTGCCAGCGGTCTGGAATAATTATTACGTAGCATTGCGGGCAGCGAAATAAGCCCCATGGCGACAACTGTAGCACCGACGATCCCGGTTGTCGCCGCCAACAAAGCGCCCACGAATACAACAGAAATACCCAAACCACCCGGCACCGGACCGAACAATTGTGCCATTGTTACCAACAGATCTTCAGCAATTTTCGACCGCTGGAGCATAATGCCCATGAAAATAAAGAGTGGAATAGCGATGAGCGTGTCGCGCTCAACTTCCCAATAGACACCCCTTAAGTTGGTGACACCGGCGCTTAGCCATTGCCATGGCCCCCCTTGATGAAAATACGCATCGGGGTTGCTTTCAAACAAAAACCCGAAAAGCGCTGCCAGCGCAACAGTTACGATTGCCGAGCCCGGCAGGGCGAAAGCCACTGGATATCCCGAGCCCAAAGCAAGCGCCATCAATAGAATTAGAAGTGCGAGAAAAAAGAGTTCCATAGTCTTGCTCTAACCTGCCGTAACGGGGGGTTCATGATCCTCGTGACCCGGTTGTTCTTCATAATCAGCCACGGCTTCCATCAGATAACTGACAAATTGTATAAGCATTGTCACGGCGAAAACCGCAAGAAAACCGGCCATAAGATATTTAACATAAAGTCCGAAGCCCGATTGCGTGACTTCAAAATTCGAGAGTGGGCTGTAAATAATCGCCGCCTTATTACCCATTCCAACCAGCAAAATAGTCCAGCACATGGTAATGCCAAGGAACAGGGTTCCCACAGCGTTGACGAAGCCTTTTGTTTTCGTCTTGAAGCCGGCATAGAAGACGTCGACGCGCACATGTCCTTCTTCCACCAAAGTGTAGGCACTGGCAAACAGGAACAACGCTGCATACCAGAACCGGACCAAATCCCCCATAAACGCCTGTTCGTAAGAAAAGATAAAGCGTGTGATGACGATGGCAAGTTCGGCCATAACCACCAGAAGCGCCAGCCACTGAAACCCTAGAGTTTTGGTGCGTAAGGCAAGAATAATGCTTAGGACCATAAGCGGTATATGGACCATGGTACCGCGGAATTGCGGTCGTCCCAGATCAGACGTCAACTGATCGCCAACGACGGCGGAAAGAAGCCCTTCCACGCGGAGGAATGAAATTGCCATATCGGCAAGACCGACCAATAGCACGGCCCAAAAGGCGGCGCGCACAAGGAAAGTATTAAATTTGGTAATTGCTTTTGCTTCATCTCGAAGGTGACGCTCCGAGGTGCGCATGACATACACGATCGCGAAGACGAGGCCTGCAATATACAAGGATAATTGTATCCATGAATTTGCACCGCCAACATCTGATTTGAAGATCACGCCAACGCCCGGCCAGCCTAAAACAAATGTGAGATAATTATTAAAAAAGTACAGGGGAACTGCAACAAGCATGAACCACCCAAATATGCGGACTGATAATTGTAGTCCACGGCCAGATGCATATACATCTTCTGCCACTGTCATCTGCGTCTCCCAAAGAGGAAGGGGCGAGATTTTGATCCCGCCCCTATCTTCTAAATAACGATTTTAGCCTTCTATGCCAAGAACACGGTTGCGTTGGTTAGAGAATGCTATTTCGGCAATTCTCGTCCAGCCACCGATTTCCCGAAGGTTCTTCTGGAAAGCATCATTGATCTTCGCCGCAAGCGGGCTGTGATCACGAGTTTCTTCAAAAACTTCAAGAGCAGCTTCTGCAAAGCTATCATAGATATCGTCGTTAAACTCTTTCAGAATAACGCCATTTTCCGTGACCATTTTGTTCAAGTACGTCCCGTTAAGGGCCATGGCTTCTTCATACTGTGCAGCATGTTCTTCCATGCAAGCAGCTGTGATAACAGCTTGTTCCCATTTGGAAAGGCTTTCCCACCATGATTTATTCATGCCGAACGCCAATCCTCCGCCTGGCTCATGCATACCTGGGTAGTAGTAGTATTTCGCTGCTTCATAGAATTTCATGAAGTAATCGTTATACGGACCCACCCATTCCGTTGCGTCAATTGCACCGGAAACAAGGTTTTCATAAATCTGACCACCAGGAAGAGACACTGGAGACGCGCCCAGTTTCGCCATGACGTCGCCGCCAAGGCCTGGAATACGCATTTTCAGACCTTTAAGGTCTTCAGCAGAATTGACTTCTTTGTTGAACCAACCACCCATCTGGGTGCCGGTTGCGCCGCAAGCCAGAGCTTTCAAGCCATACTCACCGGACATTTCGTCCCAAAGAGCTTGGCCGCCGGCAAACTTAATCCAGGCATTCCACTCTGAAGTTGTCATGCCGAGAGGCACAGATGTGAAATAAGCAAAGCCAGGATGCTTGCCCTTCCAATAGTAATCAGCTGCGATATACGCTTGCGCGTTTCCAGAGGCTACTTCATCAAAAGAGTCGAATGCACCAACGCGTTCGCCTGCTGCAAAGTATTTTGTTGTCAGACGGCCTTCACTCAGTTCGGTAATCCGAGCTGCAAGACGCTGGGCACTGATGCCAAGTCCTGGAAAGTCCCGTGGCCATGTGGAGACAATTGTCATCTCCTTGCGTTCTTGGGCGATTGCTGGTGCAGCAAACGGTATTGCGGCAGCACCGGCACCTGCAATCGCAGCGCCCGTCAAAAACTTGCGTCGTTCCATAAGATATTTCTCCCATTTTAAAACAAAGGGCAAAACGGTTCGCCCTTTCAAAATCGTTTTCACAAAACAGAGTTATCGCGATAAATTTCAATACGAATCAATATAAGCGTCGTCTTTTCTGATTTTTTAACCAGTAAAATTTTCGAGAGGACTCCCTGTCGACCGCATTTTGCAGGAAGATGAATCAAATACAAGGCAAAATTTCACATTCGAAAATAATGATGTTAAATACTATTTTTTGCATATTACATTAAGAAAAATTTATAATGGATTGTAATATATACAGTGTTTTACGTTCGAAGCGGTATCTTTGATCGAAATACCGCCAGACGACGCGCATTTTTCCATCCCACGGAGGTAAAATGTCATAGCTGTTGACCTATCATTAGGGACTGTAAATGCACCCACAAGGCCACTGATTCCATTCACCTTTGTATCATTTACATGGATTGCGAATTTCGTCTGCAATGGCCAAGTTGCGAAATAAACCGGGGTCCCGTATAAAACTGGAACAAGGTCAATATACAGCGATGGCTCTTAAATCGAGGAAAACCAATATTGAATAATCTAGCGTCAATTGCACGGTCACTCGATACCTTCAGCAAATTTGTCGGCCGATATGTGTCCTGGCTCGCTCTATTCATGGTCCTGGCCGAATTTTCTATCGTCCTGGGTCGATACATCTTCGGCTTCGGATCCATCGCCTTCCAAGAAACAGTCATCTATAGTCATGGCCTTTTATTTATGCTGGGTGCCGCTTACACGCTGCAAAAAGGAGGCCATGTACGCGTCGATATCTTTTATGCGAAAGCCGGCCCAAAACAGCGGGCACTCATTGATATGCTGGGCAGCCTGTTTTTGCTTATCCCCGTCAGCATTATTATATTGTTGGCCAGTTGGACTTATATCTCCGGCTCCTGGCGCATCTTGGAAGGCTCCGTTGAAAGCTCAGGGTTGCCATATGTCTATTTGCTAAAATCAGTGATTGTGGTGTTTTGCGGAATGATGATCCTGCAGGGAATATCCACGATCCTGCATGCTATCCTTGTTTTGCGCGAAGAAGAAACTATGCCGTGCAATGAAATGCCGACGGAACTCTAGGCATGGTGTTACCCGAATATTTCGCCATTGGTTTGTTTCTATTAGCTATTATAAGTCTTCTTGCCGGTTTTCCTGTAGCGTTTACACTTGCCGGATCAGCCCTTTTTGTCGCCGCGATAGCGTCGCTTACCGGCGCCTTCGACATCAGCCTGATGGGTGCCATCCCCTCCCGGATTTTCGGTACAGCTATCTGGAATGAAATTCTGGTTGCTATTCCGCTATTTATTTTCATGGGATTGATGCTCGAGCGTTCCCGTGTTGCGGCAAGTCTGTTGGAAAATATGGGACTGTTGTTCGGGCAGTTGCGCGGTGGGCTGGGAATTTCCGTCTTCATTGTTGGCGCGTTGCTGGCTGCGTCTACCGGCATCGTTGGGGCTGCCGTCGTTACCATGGGGTTAATGGCTCTGCCAACGATGCTGAAACACGGATATGATCCAAAACTTGCCGCCGGGACTATTTGTGCATCTGGCACATTAGGTCAGATTATCCCACCCTCAATTGTCCTGATTATTCTGGGCGAGCAAATATCCAATGCCTATATTGCATCGCAAAGCCTGATCGGCAACTGGTCACCGGAACCAGTATCCGTTGGGGATTTATTTGCAGGTGCTCTCATTCCCGGCCTGTTACTTGTCAGTTTATATATGCTGTATCAGGTCGGCATTGCCATTTTCAGGCCGGATAGCTCGCCGGCACTCCCCCCCGCAGTTTCTACTGGCAACCGGTTTATCTTAAAATTACTTGGCGCCCTGCTGGCACCTGTCGTGTTGATGCTGGCCGTACTCGGCTCAATTTTGCTGGGCATTGCCACACCAACTGAGGCCGCCTCGGTCGGCGGTGTTGGTGCTATTTTACTTGCCGGAATTGCAGACAAGGAGAAACCTGCAATATGGATATACTTGGCGGGCGCCTCAGTTCCAGTTTTACTCCTCGTCTCACATTTTCTGGATTTACGCATCGATCCTGCCGGAATATCCCGCGAAACACTCATCGGCTTGTCACTTGCTCTTCCGTTAATTGCGATCTTAGTCAGCGGAATCGCTATCAGTCTGGTCAGGTTGCTGAGATCCGGTATATTGAAAGAGGTCTGCCAATCAACCATGCAGATGTCATCCATGGTATTCGTCATTCTTATCGGGGCAACTCTATTCAGCCTGGTTTTTCGTGGCCTTGGTGGCGATGATATTGTGTACGAGGCGCTAAAAAACCTTCCTGGCGGAAAATATGGCGCGTTGTTCGTCGTTATGCTGGTGATTTTCGTTCTTGGCTTTTTTCTTGATTTTGTCGAAATCACCTTCGTTGTTGTTCCAATAGTAGCGCCTGTCATTTTATTGATGGATGTCAATCCAATTTGGTTAGGAATACTGATTGCTATGAATTTGCAAACTTCTTTCTTAACGCCTCCCTTTGGATTTGCTCTATTTTATTTAAGACGGGTTGCCCCACCGGAAATTACGACGGGGATGATTTACAAAGGTGTCATTCCATTTGTCCTGATCCAATTAGGTGCTCTCGCTATTCTTGCAGCGTTTCCAGCCCTCGCGACCTGGCTCCCAGAAACTTTCCTAGGCTCGCAATATTAAAGAAAGCCGCGGACCTCCCCGCAGCTTTCTTTAGGTCCGGCTTTACTAGCGCCTGAACAGATCAATCAATTTCCAGGCAATCGGCAAAACCGCCACGGCGAGTGCAATTTTAAGAACCGCACCTGGAAGAAACGGAAGCATCCCGACTTCAATGGCCCGCTCGAGCCCGGTAAAAGTCGCCAGCCAGGCAATTCCGCCCGCGAAAATAACCACTGTACCAAGGCACATTGCAAGGGCCGTCAGGAATATTGATTTTCCCCAACCTTTTTCGACTAACCAGCCGACGACCGCTGCGGCAGCAACAAAGGCAAATAGGTAACCGGCCGTCGGCCCGACCAAATGTACAGCACTTCCGGCTCCGCCAGCAAACACGGGAAGGCCTGCGGCCCCTTCTGCTAGATATAGCGCTAAAGTCGCACCACCGAGGCGCCAGCCAAAGGCCGCGCCAACTAGGACAACAGCGAATGTTTGCATGGTCATAGGTACAGGCCATAATGGCACCGTAAGTTGAGCCGATGCGGCAACAAGAAAGCTGCCAACTAACGCTAGGGCACCAATTCTAAAAGCCTGCATCGCTCTGGAAGATTTTTCATCCCGCGTCCACAATGCATCAACAAGGATTACAGAGTTCGTAACAGAGGACATTCTAGTTCCTTTCAAAAGACTGTTGCCGTCAATGCGACAACGGGCTCTATCTAGCGGAATAGACGAGTAAATACAATTAAATTATTCTAATATAAGTAGTATTTATTTGTTGATCTTTTTCTTCATTTTGCGGAAATCAAAGATACCCGGTTGATCCAGCGGATTAGTTCCCGTCCCGAATATCTGGGTCTTCTGAATTTTCTGTGTACCGGTCGTCGGCAAGCTTTCAACGAACAGAATCCACCCTGGTGGCTTATAATAAGCGAGCTTTCCTCTGGCGAAATCGAATAACGTGGTTGCTAATTCTTCAGAAGGTGGCGTTGTCCCTTTGAGGACGACGCAGGCCATGACTTCTTCTTCACGTATCTTGTCCTTCACGGCAATAACAGCGACTTGCGCTACATTATCGTGACTCTGCAGAACCGCTTCCACCTCCGCCGCCGCAATATTTTCCCCGGAGCGACGGATGATATTTTTCTTTCGATCGACAAAGTAAAGCATGCCAGACTCATCTTGACGCACTGTATCTCCGGTGTGGAACCAGCCGTCTTTCCACGCCTCTTCTGTCGCGTCATCATTCTTTAAGTAGCCAGCAAAAAACCCTCCGCGTGGTTCGGTTCCACGACAGCTGACCAGCATCTCTCCTTCTTGCCCGACATCTACATCTTCATCACGTTCATTAACAACCCGCACGATCATGTCATTTTCCGGTCGGCCAAACGCCCGCGTATGAATATGACGAGGCTCATGCTGATTTACAAAAATACGGCCAGTTTCTGTCATCCCCCAAACTTCGATAAGGGGGAAGCCGTAACGTTCTTCGAATACATCGTGCAATTCTGGCTCAACACCAGCACCCAAGCCAAAACGGACAGAATGGCTGGATTCATATTCATTTTCCGGCTGATTTAGCAGCATTGGCGGCACCACACCCAAATAATGAATAATTGTCGCCCGTGTTTGCACCAATTCTTGCCACCATGTCGAAGGGTGAAAACGATCCGGAATAACAAGGCATCCGCCAGAAAGCAACATACAGACAAATGACACCGCCCCTGCATTCATATGGAAAAGCGGTAGCGGATTATAAAGCCGTTCCACCCCTTTACGGATCGTGGCCAAGCCGCCTGTTTCCATATAGGTCCTGCCAGCTTCCAGATAATACTCATTCGTTAGAATGCAGGCTTTTGGCCGACCTGTTGTACCGGAAGTGTACAAAAGACTGGCTTCACTCATCAAATTCGGATTTTCAATTTTCGCCGAAGATTGCGGTGCTGGCAACAAATCGGGAAAGTCTTCATAAGTAACTACGGGCGGTATTTTTGAGCTTTCAGTTGCCACCGCCATCAAGTCATCAGATCTCGACGCTATGGTAACAATCAAATCCGCTTCGGAATGATCCATCTGGTATAGCATTTCTTCATGCAGGTAATCAGGATTTATGGGAACGACAGATATGCCTAACGCATTAAGCGCCAGGAAATGCAGCAGATATTCAGGACGGTTTTCCAGTAAATAGGCAATACGATGACCCGAACCATATCCGGAACGGCGATAAACATTTTTTAGACGCTCAACTTCAACTGAAGCCGCTGCATATAAAATTTCCATACCTTCCGGATGATAGGCACGGTTATTATAAGCAGGAGCGCATAAAAATATATTTTCAGGAAACGACTTAACCGTCTCACAAAACGATCCATATACGGTCAAGAATCTATCCTCTTATGAAAATCGATTGTTTTTGTTAAACCCTCTCGGTGCCAATCGTCCGGCATTACCCCGTTTGGTATACCATCCGGTCAAATCCGGCTCAGTCCGTGTCCGTTCGCCGGATTTCCAGCTCAAACCATCCACCTTGTTAAACGTCATGATATCGGAAAGGCCACCATCCTTATAACGCTGCAAAGTAACACCCCGCCCACGAGTCATCTCGCCCAGTTCCTCAATCGAAAAACAGTTCAGCTTACGATTTTCACCAATGACTGCTACTGAATCGCCTGAAACTTCGGTGCAGAAAGCCGCCTCTTTATCACCCGAAACGTTCAAGGTCTGTTTACCGTTTCGGGTTTGCGCAATCACACCATTTTCATCGACGATGAAGCCTCGACCATCGTTAGAGGCGACGAGTAACTTCCTATCTGGTCTATGAACAAAGAGAGCTACAATATCCTGATCATTGCCCAGATCAATCATTAATCGAACTGGTTCTCCATGTCCGCGGCCACGCGGGAGTTTGTCACACCCGATCGTATAAAATCGGCCATTTGTCGCAAACAAAACAAGTTTGTCCGTGGTTTCTGTTGTGATCCAGAAACGTTCTTTGTCACCATCTTTATATTTTTCGCTACCGCCTTGCTCCACATGGCCTTTTATGGCTCGGATCCAGCCTTTTTCCGAACAAATGACGGTAATGGCTTCTTTTTCGATCATCGCTTCCAAAGGAATTTCCGGCATTTCGACGGCTTCACCAATACGGGTACGGCGATCAGAAATCTCTGGAATGCCCAACAGGGTCTTTTTCAGCTCTTTTAATTCATCAGAAATAGCGGCGCGCCGGAGATCTTCACTTCCGAGCAAAGCTTCAAGTTCCGTTTTTTCGAGACTTAATTTGTCATGCTCACGCCGCAGTTCCATTTCTTCTAATCGTCGCAGCGATCGCAACCGCATGTTTAGAATAGCCTCAGCCTGATTGTCCGTCAGGATAAAAGTATCAATCAGGCCTTGCTTCGGATGGTCTTCCTCACGAATAATTCGGATCACTTCGTCCAAATTCAAAAAGACGATAAGATACCCTTCCAAAACCTCAAGTCGTGCTTCGATTTTACCCAAACGATGATTGGACCGCCGAACCAAGACTTCAAAGCGATGGTCCAAAAAGGCTTGCAAGACGTCCCGCAATGTCATGACGCGCGGCGTTTGGCTGGCGTCAAGAACATTCATATTCAGTGAAAAACGGTTTTCCAAGTCTGTCAACCGGAAGAGCCCCTGCATCAGCATCCCTGCTTCGACATTTTTACTCCGCGGCTCAAGAACCAATCGAATGTCTTCCGCGGATTCATCCCGCACGTCCGCAAGAAACGGTAGTTTTTTGTTTTGGATCAACTCGGCAATTCGCTCAATCAGTTTGCTCTTTTGCACTTGATAGGGAATTTCCGTTACGACAATTTGATAAGTACCGCGCCCGGTGTCTTCCACTTCCCAAGTTGCCCGTTGCCGGAATCCACCGCGACCCGTCAAATAAGCTTCGCGAATATTTTCTGGCTTTTCAACAAGTTCACCGCCGGTTGGAAAATCCGGGCCAGGAATAAATTCCATCAACTTATCAATTCCCGCATTGGGAAATTTTATGAGGTGCAAAAGAGCGCTAGTAATTTCTACTGCATTATGTGGTGGGATAGAAGTCGCCATGCCGACGGCAATGCCAGCGGAGCCATTCGCTAATAAATTTGGAAAGGCTGAGGGAAGAACCACCGGTTCATGGTCTTCACCATCATAAGTTGGTCGGAAATCGACCGTATCTTGATCAATATCTCGAAGCAGCAATTCGGCGACGACAGTCAGTCTCGCCTCGGTATACCGCATGGCCGCCGCATTATCTCCATCAATATTTCCGAAATTCCCCTGCCCTTCGACCAACGTATATCGCTGGGCGAAATCCTGGGCCAATCGGACCAGCGCATCATAAACAGACTGATCTCCATGGGGATGATATTTACCGATAACATCGCCAACGACGCGAGCGCATTTTTTAAAGCCAGAATTCGGATCCAGCTTCAATTGCCTCATCGCAAATAAAAGACGCCGGTGAACCGGCTTCAAACCATCCCGAACATCAGGTAACGAACGGGACATGATAGTCGACATCGCATAGGCGAGGTAGCGCTCGCTTATGGCGTCCTTCAGTGAGGTTGGAACGATCTCACCGGGCTTTACTGGGGAATGGTCACTCATGCCTTCTATATACCACCAGATTCACCAATGAGGAGGGAAAAATTCAGAGTTTTGTAATCTTCTTATCCAGCTCACTGAATTTTCAAAGAATTGCCTCTATGCAACGTCCGAGAAGCTCTTTTTGAGGATGGAGAGAAACCGCTCCCGTGCCGCGAGATGAACATTTGGCCGATGCTCTAGAACGGCTTTCTCGATAAAGTAGCCCGTAAGAGCCAAGCCCACCAAGATATCTGTTTTCTGCGCCGCTGCAGACAATGAAAGGTTCATAGGGTCAGGTTGTAAAAATGCCGGGAGATGTAATAATCTGTCATGATAAGGTCGACCGGCAAATCTGCAGACGGCTTTACCGGTTTTTGGTGAAACATACACAAGGTCTTCTGTGGTTCCAGTCGCTGCGCAAGAGCTTAGATCCAGCCCATAGCCAATCTCACCCAGGAGACCGAGCTCCCATTTAACAAATAGCGATGGCCATATGTCTATATTCTTTTCCATTGAGTTCAACAAATACAGACTTGCGTCATAAAGCGCCGGATGGGGCTCACGCTCCGGCAGGGCGATATCAAGTAAGGCCAACGCGGAGCTGCTGGCCGCCAACGCCAGCGGATCATCAAACAGATTGCTCGCATGTGATTTTCTGGCCTCTACAGTAAACGTTCCCAATTGATCGACGAGCCGCCCGCGCCAGGTTAAATCAACCTCATTTCCCTGCTGCAGAACACCACGCATACGCCGACCAGCACCACCACGCACAAGTCCTGCGCATCTTCCGTTTTTTTGAGTGAGAGCATGAATGATCATACTTGTTTCCCCATGTTTCGCTGCTGTGAGGATCAGTCCTACGTCATTCCAATTCATGTTTGGATACTAGCAGAAACAGAACCTGTGTTTAAGAAAAATCAATTACCCAAATTCTCACAATCTGATCCTGAAACGCGTCTGACGAGAAATGGAAGAGGAAGGAACAATGCCCTTGGAAACTCAAATTGCGTTGATAAGCACGATTACGGAAAAGCCGCTCAAATTTCAAGACCTTGGTGACGAAAATCTTTTTTGGAAATCCGCGCCGCCCGAATTTCTCGAACCCTTTAAGTATCAACGATGCCGCTGTACAGGTCCGGCCTCCGGGTATCAGGTCGGGCTGAAGTATGACGGCTTAATATGCCGCATTGATGTGACAGCCTGGGGCATCTCATACCGCAAATCAACACCAAGCTACCAGGATATGGAAGTTATCCAGATTACACAGGCGTCGCCATATCGATTGGAAATCGTGTTCTTGTAATTTCTGCATATAGGGCCGCCGTAGATGGTTTTTGTAATCAAATAAGCCGTTCGTGAAAAACACCGTAAGCCAATATGTTTACTCACAATTACCCGGCGGACGCGTCATTGGAATATTGCCAATTTAAACTTTTCTAATTTCCTTTAATTGATATGGAGAAAACATGCAGTATCCACATGCCTACCACCACGAAGCCACATCAGCCCCTCACGTAAACCACTATCATTATAATTACACAGTACATTACAATTATGGAGCAATTGATACTTCACCTCATACACAGCATCCTCTGAGACATCTGGTGCATGCGGAGAACCTCCATCCGCATCATCTATATTCCCGCCATCCGCATTATCATTCACCGGTGGCTCATCCTTCCAATGCTGATAATCATCAAGTTATTTTGCCATATCACTACTCCCATAACCATAGTCCCCATCAAGTAGATCATGCCGGCCATATTTTGCATTTCAGTAAAATTGTTGCCACCAGTGATGTGACAAAAACTCATTGGGTATGGCATATTACCGATCACAGGAAAGTCGTCGTTAAAATGTCCGAGCATATTCACAGCACCTTTGAAGAATGCGTAAGAGATGCCCGCCATTACCACAGTAAATTGACCATTGAACATAAAGACATCGAAAAGACTAGCTGGATTTGGGTAATCACAGATCATCACGGAGTTCTCGTCAAAAAATCAACAACGATCCACGCGACATTTATCAAATGTGTGGAAGATGCCCATCATCATTCCAACTCGCACAACCCGGTTGCACATTCACCTGACTTTTTGCATCAGCCGGGCCAAGCCGGACATACGCTACATTTAAGAAAAATTATCGTAACCAGTGATACGACAAAGGTCCATTGGGTATGGCACATCAGCAATCACCATAAGGAAGTAATCAAAACGTCCGAACATATTCACAGTAGTTTTGAAGAATGCATAATAGATGCCCGTCAATACGATAAAAAAATCATAATCAAACATAAAGATATTGAAAAAACGAGTTGGGCTTGGATAATTACAGATCACGACGGCGTTCTCGTCAAAAATTCAACGACGATTCACGCGACCTTCATCAAGTGTGTTGATGACCTTCATCATAGCGGAAGCTATTAAACAAAGTCAGTAAAGTGCACGACGAGCTGTCGCTTGTCGTGCACTCCCAATCAGATATCCAGCTTCGGTTTTAGAATTTGCGTCACAACACCTGGGTTCGCTTTTCCTTGTGTCGCCTTCATCACCTGCCCCATGAAAAAGCCAAATAGCTTGTCCTTACCACCTCTATATTCGGCAACCTTGTCCGGGTTCGCGGAGATAACTGCGTCAATTGCGGCTTCAATAGCACCGGTATCCGAAACCTGCTTCAGTCCCTTTTCTTCAACGATATCTCCGGCGGCTTTCCCTGTATCGAACATTTCTTCAAATACTTCTTTAGCTATCCTGTTGGAAATAGTGCCGTCAGAAATAAGATCAATTAGGGCTCCGAGACCTGAGGCTGAAACCGGACTATCCGCCAAATTTTTACCAGTTCTGTTCAGGTTGCCAAACAACTCGCCAATCACCCAGTTTGCAGCAAGCTTGGCATCACGGCCTTCCGCCACCAATTCAAAATAATCTGCAACCTCTTTTTCCGCGACCAGCACACCGGCATCATACGGAGATAGTCCTAGTTCGCTGACAAACCTGGATTTTTTTTGATCTGGCAATTCAGGAAGTGTCGCTCTAATTTTCTCAATAAACGCATCGTCAAATTCCAGTGGCAACAAATCCGGATCGGGGAAATAACGATAGTCATGAGCTTCCTCCTTGGAACGCATGGACCGTGTTTCCCCTTTGACAGGGTCGTAAAGTCTGGTTTCCTGATCGACGCTGCCGCCGGCTTCCAAAATATCCACCTGGCGATTGGCTTCATACACAATGGCCTGCTGCATAAACCGTACAGAATTGATATTTTTCATTTCGCAACGCGTCCCGAGTTCATCGCCAGGGTGTCGTACGGAAACATTTACGTCAGCCCGCATGGAGCCTTCGTCCATATTCCCGTCGCAAGTACCAAGGTATCGGACAATACTCCGTATTTTTTTCACATAGGCTGCTGCCTCTTCCGGCGACCGCATATCTGGTTCGGAAACGATTTCCATCAGCGCAACGCCAGACCGGTTAAGATCGACAAATGTCTGGCTTGGATGCTGGTCATGGAGACTTTTACCGGCGTCCTGCTCCAGATGAAGGCGCGTAATACCGATTTCACGGCTTTCTTCATCTTTCAGATCGATGGTAATTTTTCCTTCACCAACCACCGGTTGCAAAAACTGGCTAATCTGATAGCCCTGCGGTAAGTCCGCGTAAAAGTAGTTCTTCCGGTCAAAAACCGAGAACTTGTTAATCTGCGCATTCAGACCGAGACCGGTGCGGACCGCCTGCTCTACTGCCATTTCATTAATTACGGGCAACATGCCAGGCATCGCTGCATCAACAAACGATACTTGCGTGTTTGGCTCCGCTCCATAAGTCGTATCAGAGCCTGAAAAAAGTTTAGAATTTGACGTGACCTGCGCATGAATTTCAAGGCCGATTACGACCTCCCAATCCCCGGTGGCACCTTGTATAATCATTCCCATATTACCCCCTCCACCAGTCATCTGGTGTGGCTGTAAAGTTTGCAGCGGTTTCCAAGACACCGGCTACTTTAAACAGAGTTTCCTCATCAAATGGCTTGGCAAGCACTTGTAAGCCGAGAGGCAGCCCTTCACCTGAAAGTCCTGCAGGCACGGAAATACCGGGTAGCCCGGCCAAGCTGGCTGGTACTGTGAAAACGTCATTTAGATACATTGCCAGTGGATCATCACTTTTTTCACCAGATCCAAACGCCGCCGACGGCGTGGTTGGCGTCAAAATCGCATCAACATGCTGAAAAGCATGTTTAAAATCATCAGCAATTCGCGTACGTACTTTCTGCGCTTTCAGGTAGTAGGCGTCATAATAACCGGCCGATAAAGCGTAGGTGCCGATTAATAAACGACGCTTGACCTCATCGCCAAACCCTTCAGCTCTAGTGCTGGCATACATGTCATTCAGGTCCTTGCCCTCAACCCGCAATCCAAACCGGACACCATCATAGCGGGCCAGATTGCTCGATGCTTCGGCCGGCGCAATAATATAGTATGCAGGCAGCGCATATTTCGTATTTGGTAAACTGATATTTACGATTTCCGCACCTGCTGCCTTCATCCAGTCGATACCCTGGTTCCAAAGAGCCTGAATCTCCGGGTTCATTCCGTCCAGTTGATATTCTTTTGGAATACCAATTTTCAAGCCACGGATATCACCGCTCAGAGCAGACTGAAAATCTGGCACCGACATATCGACACTTGTACTGTCTTTAGGGTCAAATCCGGCCATAGCTTCCAACATAATAGCCGAATCTCGAACGGACCTAGTCATCGGGCCTGCTTGATCGAGGCTGGAGGCAAAAGCAACGACGCCCCAACGAGAACAACGGCCATAAGTAGGTTTCATCCCCACAATACCAACGAATGACGCGGGTTGCCGTATAGATCCACCGGTATCGGTACCGGTTGCGGCCATCGCGCTAAACGATGCGACAGAACTTGCGGAACCGCCAGATGAGCCGCCGGGTACCAAGGGATGATCATCCCCTGCCCGTCGCCAAGGATTAATCACATTACCGTAAAAGCTTGTCTCGTTCGAAGAACCCATGGCAAACTCATCAAGGTTAGCCTTGCCCAGCATAACTGCACCTTCGTTCCAGAGGTTACCAGATACTGTCGATTCATATTTAGGCGTAAAGCCATCGAGAATATGTGAAGCCGCCGTGGTCAGAACACCTTCGGTACAAAACAAATCTTTCATGGCGATAGGGATGCCGTCCATAAGTCCAGCCTCCCCTTTTGCCCGTCGGGTATCGGAGGCCGTTGCGGCTTCCACCGCTATCTCCGGTGTTTTCGTGATAAAAGCATTGAGTACATTTGATGCTTCCATCGCCGTAATATGTGCAGCAGTTAGTTCACGGGCGGAGAAATCTCCTGCCGCCATGCCATCCAAAGCCGCCGATATGGTCAATTTGGTAAGATCAGTCATTATTCAATTACCTTAGGCACAGCGAAAAAACCGTCTTCACCCGATGGCGCGTTGGCAACGATATCGTCGGCATATCCGCCATCAGTCACCTGATCAGCGCGCCAGCGCATTTGCATGTCCGCAACCGAAGTCATCGGCTCAACATTATCTGTATCAACTTCACCTAGCTGTTCAATCCAGCCCAATATATTATTCAATTCGTCCGCCAGATGGTCGAGGTCTTTTTCCTCTACCTTTATGCGGGCCAAATTGGCAACTTTCGCCACAGTGGCTTTATCAAGCGACATCTGTCACCCTTTACTATAAAAGAGGCTTATCCGGAAAGTCGGCCCGGAACATTTGTTCAACTTTAAACAAGCGCCAAACCGACATTGGCCGCAAATTAGCGTAAGCAATGCTCCTCGGCAACCCCACCTATTTGAAACATTTACTTCCTTTAGAAAAAAAACTGCTGGGTATGGACCCGGGAACCAAAACTATTGGGCTGGCGGTTTCAGATCCCGGACTAAAAGTAGGCACTCCCTTGGTCACAATCAAGCGGACAAAATTCAAGGATGATATGGTTTTGCTTGCGACCATCATTGATGATCATGCAGTCGGCGGATTTGTTATTGGACTACCTTTGAATATGGATGGTAGCGAGGGCCCTCGTTGCCAATCGATTCGTCAATTCCAGAAAAATTTGGAAGGATATTTTGATTTTCCCATGTGTTTTTGGGACGAACGCCTCTCTACGGTAGCGGTGACGAGAACACTTTTAGAGGCCGACGTATCTCGTGCAGCACGTGCGAAAGCTGTAGATAAACTGGCAGCCGCCTATATCTTGCAAGGGGCGCTCGACGCGATACGATAATTTTTGTATACGCACTTGCCCGAAGCCGCCTTCATCGCTATACACTTTCCTTTTAATGACAAATGTAAACAAGATCCCATTTGCCCATCGGCATCTTCTCGATATTGCGCGTCTTAATGCTAGCGATATCAATCAGTTGTTGGATCTGGCAGAATCTTACGCAAGCCTTTCCAGAACAGCTGATAAAAAACAGTCTATTCTCAGCGGCAAAACACAAATCAATCTATTCTACGAGAACTCAACACGCACGAGAACGTCCTTTGAGCTCGCCGGTAAACGGCTTGGCGCCGATGTGATTAATATGTCGGTGGGTTCTAGTTCCGTAAAGAAAGGGGAAACCCTGATTGATACGGCTATGACCTTAAATGCCATGCATCCTGATGTTTTGGTGATCCGGCATTCTGACTCTGGCGCGCCGCACCTTCTTAGCCAAAAAGTTGATTGCGCCGTTATTAACGGGGGTGACGGCAGCCACGAACATCCAACACAAGCTTTGCTGGACGCCCTGACCATTCGCCGCCGTAAAGGTCGCCTGGAAGGCCTTATTGTCGCTATTTGCGGTGATATCCAGCATAGCCGCGTTGCAAGGTCCAACATTGCTCTTCTCAACATTATGGGTGCCCGCGTACGTGTAGTAGGTCCAACAACCTTGGTACCTTCAAATGCTGCGAAAATGGGCGTCGAAGTATATCACAAGATGTCCGATGGATTAAAAGACGCTGATATCGTCATGATGCTACGCCTGCAAACCGAACGCATGCAGGGATCATTCGTCCCTTCGGTCCGTGAGTATTTTCATTTTTTCGGATTGGATAAAGACAAACTTACCCATGCAAAACCTGACGCATTGATTATGCATCCGGGCCCGATGAACAGAGGTGTAGAAATCGATTCAGAAATAGCCGACGACTTGAATATCAGTGCCATTTCAGAACAAGTGGAAATGGGTGTTGCCGTTCGCATGGCCTGCCTCGATCTCCTAACACGGGGGGACGCATAAATGTCGTCTCCTGTTCACGCTCTGATCAACGCCAGACTACTGGACCCCGCGACATCAACCGATGAAATGGGGGGGCTGCTTATCCAGGACGGAAAGATTCTCGACTGGGGACCCCATATCAAGTCAGACTCCTTGCCCGACGGCGCGACAGTCGAAGACTGCCGCGGCTTTTACCTGGCTCCCGGCCTCGTAGATGCCCATGCCTATCTGTGCGAACCCGGCAAAGAACATCGTGAAACCATGGCAACGGCTGGTATGGCAGCTGCAGCGGGAGGTGTCACAACAATAAACGCCTTTCCGGCTACAGAACCGGTTATTGACGACCCGGCATTGGTGGAAATGGTTTCCCGGCGGGCGAAAAACACCTGCGCCGTAAATGTCTGCATCACGGGAGCGCTTACAAAAGGATTGCTCGGCACCGAGCTGGCAGAGATTGGCCTCCTAGCGCAGGCGGGTGTCGTCGCCATCAGCGACGGTCAGTTCGCCATTGGCAACATCAATCTGATGCGTCGAGCTCTCGCCTATATCAGCATGTTTGATCTGCCAATTATTGTCCATGCGGAAGAGCCGACATTAGCCTCGGGCGGCGTGATGACCGGCGGCAGAACAGCAACCTTTATGGGCCTCAAATCCATACCGAATTGTGCAGAAGCCATTCTGGTGGAACGCGATATCCGGCTTGTCGAAATGACAGGTGCCCGTTGGCATGCTGCTCATCTCAGCACCGGTGATGCCCTCGACACCATTCGACGGGCGAAAGACAAAGGCTTGCCTGTAACCGCTGGCACAGCGCCTCACTATCATGCATTGAATGATCTGGAAGTTGGCGAGTACCGAACTTTTGCCCGAGTTTCCCCGCCACTTCGCGAAGAAGAAGAAAGACTTAAGGTCATTGAAGGGTTGAAAGACGGGACCCTGGATATCATTTCCTCGCAACATTTACCGCAAAGCGCAGACAGCAAGCGCGTCCCCTTTGCTCAGGCGAAACCGGGCGTTATCGGACTGGAGACCATGTTGCCGGTGAGCTTACGACTTTATCACAATAAGGATATTGACCTCTTGACCCTGTTGCACCGAATGACGGTCGCCCCGGCCAAGCTCCTCGGATTGGAAGCAGGACAATTGAAAAAAGGAGCGGCAGCAGATATCATCTTGTTCGATACGGAAAAACCTTGGCAAGTTGAGGGCGACGCCCTTAAATCAAAATCCAAGAATACGGCATTTGATGGCCATCTACTTCAAGGGTGCGTAATGAAGACATTTGTCGGCGGCACTGTCGTTTTTGAACTTTAGGACACTTGTTATGCCAGATCCCCTCGGTGATTTTAGTTATACGTGGCCGTTTCTTGCGGCAGCGATCGTTGGATATTTCGTCGGTTCGATCCCTTTTGGATTGGTTCTAACGAAACTTGCTGGCTTCGGGGACGTCCGTAAAATTGGTTCCGGTAACATTGGTGCAACGAATGTGCTAAGGACCGGAAATAAGGGCCTCGCTCTTGCGACTTTGCTATTGGACGGTGGCAAAGGCGCCCTCGTCGTCATTCTCTGCTACACATATCTGACACAAGACTATGCAGTTCTTGCAGGCGGAGCCGCGTTTCTGGGCCATCTCTTTCCAATATGGCTTAAATTTAAAGGGGGAAAGGGCGTTGCGACATTTATAGGCATCATGTTTGCCATCAGCTGGCCTGCCGGACTGGCCGTCGGTGTTACTTGGTTACTTGTCGCGTTCATTTTGCGCTACTCTTCCCTTTCCGCATTGATTTCTGCAGCACTTGCACCAGCCTACCTCTACATTTTGATGGAAATGTCGCCTATAGGAACTAGTTATTTTGGCGATTTACAGCGTATTGAATTCGCTGGATTTATGGCAATCTTGATTTTCATACGACACCATCAAAACATTGGTCGCCTGTTAAAAGGCACGGAGCCTCGAATTGGTAAGAACAAAAATTAAACACTTTTTGGTTGAAATTAACAATTTAAAATCTATATAAACGAGATAATTTAATTCATAGAGGCAAAACTCATTGAACCGATGACGCCTAATCAGGAACATGTTAGCCAACTAAAAAGATTCTCAGATACAGTCGACCGCAATTTTTCACGAAATGTGCGACAGCAAAAAGATGCACTTACGCGCCAATCAGAGAGATTTCGCCAGATTTACTCCTTTCATTCCAACAGCTTGAAAAAAAACCGGCGCTCCCGTTCAAATAGCGAGAAAGTAATATCAGCGCCCCCGCCCCGTAAATTGAAGGCCGTGCGACTCCTTAGTTCATCGCTCAAAGAAACATCTCATATTGGCCATAGTCCAATTGATATAATGGAGCGCAACCCAATTGATGCGCTACAAGAAGAAGTGCTCCCAAGGCCATTTTCATGGTTGGGCGTATTTGATTTGTCACCTCGGTTTTGACGGCCGCTTGACTAACCAAAATTGACTGAAACTAGCTCTGAGAAGCTACTCACCGAAAGCCCACTTAAAAAGAGTATTATAGTAAAATTATTTCAATTGACGCGATTATGCAATTTCTGCCACTTTACTGAAATGGAAAAACTGAAAGAACTCTCAGCTGAAGAAAGACTATGCTGGTTGCGTCTGATTCGCTCTGAGAATGTCGGGCCAATCACTTTTTTTCAACTTCTTAGTCGTTTTGGTAACGCAGAATCTGCTTTAGACGCGCTTCCAGAACTAGCACGTCGTGGTGGGAGGAAGAAACCCATCAAAGTTTTCTCGAAATCTCGAGCAGAAATGGAAGTTCAATCTATTGAAGCCTTCGGCGGGTCCATGCTCGCAGCTTGCGAAACCGATTATCCCCTGGCTTTAGCGATGATCGCGGATCCGCCGCCAGTGATAGCCGTAAAAGGGCATAAACATCTCCTCAATCAAGATATCCTCGGCGTTGTCGGCGCCAGGAATGCATCTGCTGCGGCGATACGCGTAACGCACAAGATTGCGAAGGAGCTGAGCGAAAATAATATAGTAATCGCCTCCGGTCTTGCCAGAGGAATAGACACGGCGGCACATCAAGCAGCCCTGTTTGGTGGCACAATTGCTGTTGTTGGCGGTGGTATTGACTATCCCTATCCACGTGAAAACGCAAACCTACAACAACAAATTTGTGAACAGGGCTGCGTAATAGCGGAGCAACCTTTCGGAACTGTTCCCCAGGCCCGACACTTTCCCCGGCGCAATCGCATTATCTCGGGAATATCTCTTGGAGTTTTGATCGCAGAGGCGTCCCCTCGTTCCGGCTCTCTCATTACGGCTCGATTGGCACTTGAACAGGGTCGCGAGATCTTTGCGATTCCCGGCTCACCCGTTGATCCCCGCGCGAAAGGTA
This sequence comes from Sneathiella sp., assembly GCF_036960985.1. Lineage (NCBI taxonomy): Bacteria > Pseudomonadati > Pseudomonadota > Alphaproteobacteria > Sneathiellales > Sneathiellaceae > Sneathiella > Sneathiella sp. Next base: position 56,490 of record NZ_JBALWD010000020.1, read on the forward strand.
CGAATAACCTTATTCGAAACGGAGCGACCCTGGTTGAAAGCGCCGAGGATATTTTGGCAGTCTTGAAATACGTCCGTATTCGCCCGCTGAAAGAGCCGGATATTCCAACGCAGTCCTTCGGGCATTCAGGTCTCGCTGACGAACAAGAAGCGAATATGGCACGCCCCCACCTCATATCACTTTTAAGCCCCACTCCCATAGAAATAGACGAGCTAATTCGACAGACAGATTGGCATCCGGCAACGATATTAACGATTTTACTTGAACTCGAACTAGCAGGCAGAATAGAACGCCATATCGGAAACAGGGTTTCCATCATCGAATAGCGTCTCTATATATGACAATCAGGTAACCCAGATATTGGGCAAAATTGTCGAAAGAAAGTCAGCGGTGTTTTTATGAACGTAGTTGTCGTCGAGTCTCCAGCAAAAGCCAAGACTATCAATAAGTACTTGGGAAAAGATTACATAGTTCTTGCTTCTTATGGTCACATTCGCGATCTTCCGTCGAAAGATGGATCTGTAAAACCAGATGAAGATTTCGCCATGGATTACCAAAATGATTCGAAATCAGCGAAACATATCAAAGCAATTTCTGACGCGTTAAAAGACGCCGACAACCTGTATCTCGCAACTGACCCGGACCGTGAAGGCGAAGCCATTGCCTGGCACGTCATGAAGGTTATGGAAGAGAAAAAGAAACTCAAAACGGCAAAGGTTAGCCGTGTTGTCTTCAACGAAATTACCAAGCGAGCGGTATTAGACGGAATTGCCAATCCGCGCGAGCTCGATATGAACCTGGTCAACGCGCAACAGGCGCGCCGAGCCCTCGATTATCTCGTTGGTTTTACGCTGTCACCTGTTTTATGGCGGAAGTTGCCCGGCGCTAAGTCTGCAGGACGTGTCCAGTCGGTTGCCCTACGGCTGATTTGCGAACGCGAACTAGAAATTAATGCCTTTATTCCCGAAGAATATTGGAGCATTGATGCGGACTTCCTAACGGGTACAAAAGACATTATTACCGCACGCCTGACGTATTTGGACAATAATAAGCTCGACAAATTTTCGCTGCCAAATGCGGAAATGGCGAAAGCTGCCGCGGAAAAAGTTCGCTCTGGTGCCTTTTCGGTTGCAGATGTTACGCAAAAACCGGCGAAAAGAAACCCATCGCCTCCTTTCACAACATCGACTTTACAACAGGAAGCTTCGCGTAAACTTGGTTTTGGAGCGAAGCGGACTATGATGGTCGCTCAGAAATTATATGAAGGTTTTGATATTGATGGTGAAACACAAGGTTTGATCACTTATATGAGGACCGACGGCGTTAGTCTGGCAAATGAAGCCGTTGAAAGTGCACGTTCCGTCATCGCCAAAGAATATGGCGCCGAATTCGTGCCGGAACAACCAAGAGAATACAAGAACAAGTCGAAAAATGCGCAAGAAGCTCATGAAGCAATTCGCCCCACCGACATGAGCCGCACTCCTGCTATTGCGGCAAAATATCTCGATCAGGAACATGCGCGGCTCTATGAATTGGTCTGGAAACGGACCATCGCTAGCCAAATGGAAAGTGCACGCCTGGAACGCACAACAATCGATTTTTCCGACGGCAACGGACAAACACTTCGTGCGACGGGCAGTGTTGTGAGATTTGCGGGCTTTTTAAAATTATACGAAGAAGGCCGCGATGATAATGCGGCTGATGATGACGGCAAGCGCCTTCCCGCAATTGAAAAAGGCGCTAAAGTAGCTACTGAAGTTGTCCGCGAAGATCAGCATTTCACCGAGCCGGCACCCCGCTACTCGGAAGCAAGTCTCGTAAAAAAACTTGAAGAATTAGGAATTGGCAGGCCTTCTACTTACGCATCTATCATTTCCGTATTGCAAGATCGTGACTATGTTCGAATTGATCAAAAGAGATTTATTCCGGAAGACAAAGGACAACTCGTAACCGCCTTCCTGTCCTCTTTCTTCACCCGCTATGTTGAATATGATTTCACGGCGCAGCTAGAAGAAAAACTCGATGACGTTTCAGCAGCCAAAGTAGATTGGAAGCAGGTATTGCGTGATTTCTGGTTCGATTTCAATTTATCTGTCGAAGGCACAGCTGAACTTCGCGTCACCGATGTATTGGAAGAACTTAACCGAGTTCTCGGGCCCTATGTCTTTCCAGAAACAGAAGACGGAAAAGATCCGCGCGCCTGCCCAAAATGCGAAGAAGGCAGACTTAGCCTCAAGACAGGCCGCTTTGGTGCTTTTATAGGCTGCTCCAATTATCCGGAGTGCCGATTGACACGTCAGCTAGGAGATGATACAAACGGCGCCGATGACGATACAAATGAAGGCCCAAAAGAAATCGGCCTAGATCCAGCAACCGGATTGATGATTACCCTGCGCAAAGGACCCTATGGTCCCTATTTGCAACTTGGGGAACCCGAACCGAAGAAAAAACCCAAACGTGTTTCCATTCCGAAAGATGTCCCATTGGACAGCGTTGATTTCGAGCTGGCCGTACAGCTTATGGCGCTTCCAAGAGAAGTTGGGCTGCATCCAGAATCCGGTACGATGATTTCCGCTGGGCTTGGACGCTACGGTCCTTTTGTGGAATGCGATAAGAAATATGGGCGCCTTACAAGCAGTATGGAAGTTCTCACAGTCGGTATGAACCGGGCTGTCGAACTTCTAGCGGCCGCAAAACCAAGTGGTGGACGCGGCAGAGCGGCGCCTCCCTTAAGAGTAATTGGTCCCCATCCCGTGGATGAGGCCGACATAAACGTAAAAGATGGTCGCTACGGTGCATATGTCACCCATGGCGGCATCAATGCCACAATTCCAAAAGGCTCAGATCCACTGACCATCACCCTTGAAGAAGCGGTGAAGCTGTTAGCGGAGAGGGCTGAGAAAAGTGGCAAGAAACCAAAAATGGCCAAGAAGGCCAGCGCGCCGAAGAAAAAGGCAGTAGCGAAAAAGAAGCCCGCTGCCAAAAAAACTGTGGCAGACGCAAAATGAACATGCCCGTATGGGCAGAAACTAGGAAAATTTGAATATAAATTCTAAAACCAAAACACCCTTCCCGACGAAACAACAGGTTCGCACCTTTATCGAAGAAAGTGACGGCCCTGTTGGTAAAAGAGAGATAGCGAAAGCCTTCAATATAAAGGGCGCAAATCGGATACCTCTCAAAAAACTTTTAAAAGAACTTGTGGTTGAAGGCGGCCTGGAACAGGGCCGCAAACGCGAACTTTCCCCAACGGGGACACTTCCCGCAGTGGCGGTCATTGAGATGATCGGACTAAATGAAGATGGCGAAGCCATTGCAAAACCGGTTAATCTCGACAATGACGCAACGCCGCCGATTATCTACCTTGTCCAAGACGGCAACAGCAGGTCGAAGGCTCCAGGCAAAGGTGACCGATTACTTGCACGCCTCAGCCGCTCCAAGGACGGCACTTACGATGCAAGGGTCATTCGGGCTTTGCAAGCGGCTACAGGCCCCGTTCTCGGCGTATATACGAAAGTCGGAAAAGGCGGACGTGTGCAGCCCACTGACCGAAAATTAAAGAAAGAAATTAATATCCGGGAGGAAAACTCCGAAGGCGCTCAGTCTGGTGAAGTTGTGTTGTGCGAAATCCTGCCCGGCAAAACCTTATCACTGCCCGAAGGCCGTGTTAAGGAACGCTTAGGACCCATGGGCGATGCGGCATCCCTGAGCTTAATTGCAATCCATGCCCATGGCATTCCGTCCGAATTCAACGCAGCGACGATAAAAGAAGCGACGGATGCGAAGCCCATTTCGCTTGGCACGCGGACTGATCTTCGCGATATTCCTCTTATTACCATTGATCCCGCCGATGCGCGCGACCGAGATGACGCCGTCTGGGCCGCGGAAGATGAAGATCCGAAAAATAAAGGTGGATGGCAAATAATTGTCGCCATCGCAGATGTCGCCCATTATGTTAGATCAGACTCTGCATTAGAAAATTCAGCTAAAGAACGGGGAAATAGTGTTTATTTTCCGGATCGAGTTGTTCCCATGCTCCCGCATGAATTGTCCAGCGATCTTTGCTCACTACACGAAAATGTCGACCGACCTGTCATGGCTGTGCAAATATGGTTCGATGCGGAAGGCAATAAGCTCCGCCATAAATTCATGCGCGCGCTCATTCGCAGTCGTGCTTCCCTCACATACGCCCAAGCTCAAAATGCCTGGGACGGACATCCCGATGAAGCAACTGAAATATTGAGCAAGGACGTTATTCGGCCGCTCTATCAAGCTCATGAAGCACTTAAAAAAGCGCGACAAAAGCGGCAACCTCTGGATCTCGAATTGCCTGAGCGGCGAATTGAAATCGGCGAAGACGGTTTTATCAAGGCGGTCCACAAGAAGCATCGCTTCCAAGCCCATATGCTCATCGAAGAATTTATGATCCAGGCAAATGTCGCGGCCGCAGAAACGCTGAACAAGCTACGCCGACCCTGTATGTTCCGAGTGCATGAGCCGCCATCAGCGGAAAAAATGCAAGGCCTGCATGAAGTTTTACGCGAAATGAACATAAGTTTCGCCAAAGGCCAGGTCATGAAAACCGTGACATTCAACAGGATTTTGGGCCAGTCAGAAAACGAAAATGATAAGGAATTACTCAGCTCTCTCGTTCTCCGGACGCAATCGCAAGCAGTCTACAGCCCGAACAACTTGCACCATTTTGGGCTAAATTTGCAAAATTATGCGCATTTTACATCACCAATCCGACGCTATGCCGACTTGCTGGTTCATCGCAGCCTCATCGCTGCCTTAAAGCTTGGTGAAGGCGGTTTAGAGGAGGCTGATGCAGGTGATTTTGAAGACATCGGCGTTCATATCTCCGGCCTGGAACGTCGTGCTATGGTCGCCGAGCGGCAAACGAATGATCGCTTTACGGCTGTCTTCCTCGCCGATAAGGTCGGCGAAACCTTTGCGGCAAAAGTTTCAGGTGTGACGAGAGCAGGCCTGTTCCTAACTTTTGATGATACAGGCGCTGACGCCTTGATACCGATCTCGACCCTCGGGAATGATTATTTTCGGTTTGACGCCGATAAACACACACTTGTTGGCGAACGAACGGGGCAAACCTATCGCCTTGCCGATCGCCTTACGGTGCGGCTAAAAGAAGTAAATATCGTCACGGCCAGCATGATCGCCGAAGTGGCGGATGGGGCGGTTCAACATCGGCCTCAGAATTCCGGCAATTCACGGCGATCCACAACTAATCGGCGGTCTGGAGCGAAAACAATCAGCTCCGGACCAATAAAAAAGAAAAAGAAAACCATGCCAAAGGGAAAGAAACGCGCCCTTCGGAAAGTAAAAAGCGATTAGCTTGTGCGGCAGAGTGTCGCAAAGGCCTTTTCAACGTATTTATCATCCCCAGATAGTGATAAGTTCTGCTGAATGAACGGGATTTGAATAATTATGACAATCGAACAAACAGAAAGACCTTTGGGTCAGGCGTTTCGCAATGGCTTGCTGCGCCGCTGTCCCGAGTGCGGTAAAAGCAGTGTGTTTAACGGCTATATCAAAGTCAAACATACATGCGATTCCTGCGGTCTGGAACTGCACCACCAGCGTGCTGACGATGCCCCCCCCTACTTCACCATGCTCATAGTTCTGCATTTTGTCATTTCGGGTTTGCTCACAGTTCAACAGACTTTTAACCCGGCAACGTGGATCCAGCTCAGTATCTGGCTCCCCGTTTCCTTGGTCGCTTCACTCTGGTTGCTCCCACGCGTCAAAGGAGCGCTCATTGGCATTCAATGGGCCCGAAGAATGCACGGATTTGGCGGCGATTTTACATAAAAGTTAGACTTGTGGAGTTGAAACAGGCATATTCAATGAAAAAATAGGAAATCATTGAATGAGCACTGAAAAGAAAAGGTCGGTCGCGGAAAGTCGCACCGACGGCACCACTGCCCCCCGCCCCAAAGACGCTGCAACCCTCATTTTGTACAGACAAAGCCGCAATAAGATTGAAATTCTTATGGGCGAACGGAGTGCTCGGCACAGCTTTATGCCTAATACTTATGTATTTCCGGGCGGACGGGTTGATGCCAGTGACAGCAGAATTCCTGCAGCAAAAAAATTGCGCGAAGACGTATTGGCGCGCTTGATCCGTGGTGGAGCCAGCCCTGCTCGCGCCCATGCCCTTGCAATTGCCGCCATCCGTGAAACATTCGAGGAAACGGGATTACGGTTAGCCGCCTCACATTCCGGGCCCAAACGCTCCCGTGTCCAGGTTTGGAATGAATTTGGAAGCCTTACGTGCGGACCTGATTTATCAAAGCTTGATTACATTGCACGCGCCGTCACACCACCGGCTCGTAAGAAAAGATTTAACACGCGCTTTTTTGTAGCTGACGCCGAAACGTTGGAAGGCGACCTAAAAGGATCCGGTGAGTTGCTTGATTTGAAATGGGTGACGATGCGTGAGGCCCTAGATCTTGATATTCCGCTTATCACAGAACGGGTCCTCGGATATGCGGATACCTTCTTGAAGAACAAGCCGGATCCGATTGCGAGTGTGCCTGTCCCAATGTTTCAAATGCGCCACGGAAAACGTGTCTTTTCAGAAGAATGAGTATGCCTGAAACGCCTAGTAAACCAGTAATACCGAGGCACGCAGCCAGCCTCGTCATCTACGAGCAGCGCGGAACTGAAACTTATGTTTTGATGGGTAAACGGGCCAAAGCTCATCGGTTTTTGCCAAATGTCTATGTATTTCCGGGAGGACGGGTCGATACGGAAGATGCATTTGCAAACCCTTCTTCACCGTTGCCGCAACCAGTGCAGAACCTATTGTCTCAGCCGTCGAATATGGCCCATGCTGTTGCAGCAGCAGCAGTGCGTGAAACACACGAGGAGACTGGGCTCATTATCGGTAAAGTCAATGCGGATCGACTTGTTCCTGATTTTTCCAATCTGGACTATATAGCGCGGGCCATCACACCCGCCGTTAGTCCCATCAGATTTAATACCCGGTTTCTAATGATCCATGCCAGACATGTAAGTGGAGATCTTGGCGGATCCGGCGAATTAATTGATCTCAAATGGGTTTCTGTTCAGGAAGCCTATAAAATGCAACTGGTGGATGTCACAGAATTTGTTCTGGAGGAAATGGAGAAAAAACTGTCGACACCTGTGCAAAAAATCACCAAGGTGCCCTTATTTACTTATTATCGTGGAAAACCACTCATCCGCAATATCTGAAACTGGTGCCCTTCAATGACCGAGAACAAGCCGGACAACACACTGGCGCTGATCGCAATAATTGCAGCGGTTACAGCCATGGCGGTATCTTTGAGCCTTTCAATACCGCTTGTTTCTTTATCATTGGAGAGACGGGGTTACGGCAGTGATATAATCGGTCTTATGGGATCTCTCCCTGCAATTTCCTTCTTGTTTGGATCCCCTTTCATCCCCTTTTGGACCCGCATGTTCGGAGTTGGCAAGATGCTATGGGGTGCTTTGATCTTGGCCGCCGTCTGCATTCTATCTCTCGCCATATCCGACAATATCTTTTTTTGGTTTTTCCTGCGCTTACTGATTGGCTTTTCAATGGCCATTTTGTTCCTCATTAGCGAAGCGTGGATCAATACGATTGCGAAAGACGAGACCAGAGGCCGGACAATTGCTATATATGTCTCCGTCATGACCTGCGGTTTCGCATTTGGACCTGTTCTCATTACTATTATTGGGGCTGAAGGCACCTTCCCCTTCGTTGTTTCAAGCCTCATCGTATTTTCGGCAGGATTTGCTTTTTTGCTTGTGGATGGAAAATTTCCTGATTTAAGCGCCCAAAGCAAATTTTCGATCATGCGTTTTTTTAAAATAGCGCCGATGATTAGTGCCGCCGCCCTTCTTGTAGCTTTTTTCGATGGATCTGTTTTAACGCTTCTCCCAGTTTATGGCGTTAAGAACGGACAAACTCTGGAAATGGCCGTATTGATGACAAGCGCCCTGCTCGCGGGAAATATCATCTTGCAGTTTCCTATTGGTTGGCTCGCAGACAGGTATGATCGAAATTGGGTGATTCTTGGATGCGGCAGCCTTGGTGTCGTGGGTGCGCTACTCCTCCCCTTCACGGTATCTGAGCCTTACCTGCTTTGGCCAATGCTTGTTGTCTGGGGAGGCGCCGTGGTCGGGACCTACACGATAGCTCTCGTCATTTTGGGGCAGGACTTTAAAGGCGGAGATCTTATTACGGCCACAGCGGCTATCGGCGCGTTGTGGGGGCTTGGAAGCCTGATTGGGCCAGCTACGGCAGGTGTTGCTATGGAGATCATTGAACCCCATGGAATGCCCCTCATTTTCGCTATAGCCTGCTCCTTGTTCGTGCTTCTTGCCATTCGTCAGATCATTGCATCAAAAAGCAGCGGAAATAATCTTTAATTTGTGCACGTCAGACTTGACTTCAGCGATTAAATCCGTATTTTCCGAGCTCAATTATTTATTTCTTTTGCTGAAGTGCGAAAGACGACTGGAGTTTCGGACATGGCTAAGCCGACCACATTGAAAATTAAACTGGTAAGCACAGCTGACACTGGCTTTTATTACGTCACCAAAAAGAACCCACGGACGTTGACGGAAAAAATGGTGATGCGTAAGTATGACCCCGTTGTGCGCAAACACGTTGATTTTAAAGAAGCTAAAATCAAGTAGCTTCAGCCCCTTCTTTTTTGAAGTACCGCCACTCTTTGCTTGATCTACAGGCGAATAACCTTTCTGGCATCTACTCAACATAATCGTCACGACGATAAAGTAGGGCAAATTACTGATATTTTTGATCGGTCACTCTTGCAGATAGCCAACAAAGTGTCGGAGTACAGCACCAACCGTCATCCGGCCGATCATATCGACAGCTATTTTTCAAAAAAATTTAGATCGCCGGCGAAGAACTAAGCTGCGACGTTTCCAGAATTGACGACCACTCGATTTCGGCCATCTCGTTTCGCGGAATACAATGCTTCATCTGCCCGCTTCAAGAGCGTAGCCGCGTCTTCCTGTTCGCGCGACACCGTCACGCCGATGGAACAGGTAATTTCCAACTCGACCGTTCCTTTGCTATCTTTAAAAGCTTGATCGGCAATTTGACGACGTAATCTCTCAGAGACGCCCGACGCGACTGAAAGGTCTGTGTCTGGCATTACCACGACAAATTCTTCTCCGCCATATCTACACGCGAGATCAACACCGCGTACACCCACACCGATCCGACTGGCAAAACCTTGGATAACGTCATCACCAACATCGTGGCCGTGGGTATCGTTTACATTCTTGAAAAAATCGATATCCATAATCAATACGGATACGGGCTTATAATCCAATTTTGCTCGCTGCAATAAGGCGTCAAGGTGATTGGTCATATAACGACGGTTATACAGTCCCGTCAGGCTATCCGTGACAGCCAATTCCATACTGCGATGATAATTATGTCGCAACCGGTCTTGGTATTGCTTGCGCAGGATCTGTGTCCGCGTACGAACGATTAACTCGTTAATATCAATCGGTCGCATCACATAATCACTGATGCCGATTTCCAAACCCTTCATGAGTTTGTCTTTATCAACTTCGTCAACCAAGGTCAAAATAGGTAACTGTCGCGTTTCTTCAAACGTACGAATGCGCGAGCAAAGCCGTAAAGGGTCATTTTCCGCGGCATCAAGACTAATCACGACGAGATCAAAATCTCCGCCGCGCAATAAAGTCTGAGCCTCATCCATACTTCTTTCGACAACGACATCATACTCTTCGGCATAGACTTTTGTGATCTGATCAACGGAATATTCATTGTCATCGATCAACAGAATACGGGCATGCCGAATGGCAACATCTTCGTCTTCAGAGGTATTAATAACTCCTAAGTCGGAACTTGTTTCTTCGCGTAGACGAAACTCATCCATCATCATTTTTAGGCGCAACAACGATTTTACGCGCGCGAACAATGCAATATCATCCACCGGCTTTGTTAGAAAGTCATCAGCGCCGGCTTCCAAGCCTTGCACGCGATCTGTCGCTTCACTGAGCGCTGTAACCATAATAACAGGAATATGCGCGGTACGCGGGTCCTTTTTCAGACGACGGCACACTTCAAATCCATCCATCTGTGGCATCATTACATCGAGCAAGATAAGGTCTGGTGGTGAATTGTAAGCTAATTCCAACGCATCCGGTCCATTATATGCAGTCACGACATCATAATATTCAACTGAAAGCTTGGCTTCCAGAATCTTTACATTAGGGATAACGTCATCGACGACGAGAATACGGGCTGACATATGCTAGTCCAAAAATTCTTTAACGGTGTTCAAAAAGTTCTCAACGGAAATTGGTTTCGCGATGTAAGCTTCGCAGCCCCCTTCACGAATTTTCTCTTCATCCCCTTTCATCGCAAACGCCGTCACAGCGATGACCGGAATAGACTGCAAAGTTTCATCCTCTTTGATCCATTTGGTGACTTCCAACCCAGACACTTCAGGCAACTGAATATCCATTAAAATCAGATCTGGTTTATGTTCACGAGCTATCCCCAATGCTTCCATGCCATCTTTGGTTTGCAAAGTATTGTAACCATGCGCATCCAGTAAATCGTGGAATAGCTTCATATTTAGTTCGTTGTCTTCGACAATCAATACTGTCTTCATTTTGATACTTCCATTTTCCGCAGCAAACGGTACATTTGAGTAGTGACTCACAAAAATCTGTCTCTTAAAGATCCGGAAGAATATTGCGCTTTGCCATGGCGCCTTTCCCAAATGCTAAACTAAAGACTATCATTAGTTCCCAATAAACCGAAATATGTTTAATTTTCCATTACTTTATTCAATTGTTTTAGAAGAAATCCAGCTATGAACCAGGAACAATCAGAAATACTTGGTCTGCAAGCCCTAGCTTATATCGCAGGCGATGAAAAAATTCTTAATTGGTTCATGACCGAAACTGGTATGAGCCCCGAAGATATTGGGAATGTAAAGGACCCAAACGAGATACTGGCGGGCGTTCTTGATTTTTTACTTGCCCATGAGGAAACCCTGATTGAGTTTTGCGAGCAACAGACTATCCCGCCGACCAGTCCGGCTCGAGCCCGCCGCTTTCTGCCTGGTGCTGCAATGGAAGACTATTAGATGACAAATGATATCCATAAAGAAGTCCTTCCGCAGCTGGCAAAGCTGGCCATTGATCCACATCGCCCCCTTATTATTTCGGACGCGGATGAAGTGTTGTTTAATTTTATGATTGGGTTGGAAGGATTGCTGGCGTCGCAAGAACTCTACTTCGACTGGTCATCATTTGCCCTGACGGGGAACATTCGCCGAATTGCTGATAAAGAGCCTATCAGTCAGGAAGAGGTTGGGGGCCTCTTATCTGAATTTTTCGAGCATCGGTGTGTTGATTTGCCTGCTGTTGAGGGCGCGTCGAAAGGATTGAAATCATTAAGTAAGCACGCGCAAATTATTGTACTGAGTAATATTCCTCCAAAATACGCACATCACAGAGTGATGGGCCTCAAAGACAAAGATATGGACTACCCATTAATTGCAAATATTGGCAGTAAAGGAGAAGTCGTTCGCCACCTTACGCAAGGGATGAGTGCACCGGCTTACTTTATTGACGATATCCCGCATAATCATAGTTCAGTCAATACCCATGCCGCCCATGTTCACCGGCTCCACTATATTGCCGATGAAAGATTGTCTGCACTTTTGGGACCCGCCGAACACAGCCATACCCGGTTATATAATTGGCCGGAAATTGAAGCCCATATCATTCAGCATATCGAGATCGGCGCTTTCTAGATGGGTGCTCTTTGCCGTCA
>NZ_JBALWD010000021.1:0-67169 GCF_036960985.1 Sneathiella sp.
CCTGAACAATCTTCGAAACATCCTCGGCCGAAAAGGTTACAATATGCAAAACAGGCCCAAAAATTTCTTGTTCTAGTGAGTCAATACCGTCAATTCTATATACAGCTGGACCAACGAAGGTTCCGTTCGCTTGGCCTTCCGGAACCTTAAGCTTTTTGATAAGACGCCCCTCGTCCTCCAGTTTTTGGCAATGAGCGTCGATCACAGTTTTAGCATCGCTATCAATGACAGGACCAACATCAACTGCAATGCCCCAAGGGTTACCGATAACCAATTCATCCATGGCCCCTTTCAGCATTTCAATTATTTTGTCAGCAATATCCTCTTGCAAATAGAGAACCCGCAGCGCAGAACATCTTTGACCTGCGCTTTGAAAAGCGGAAGCGATAATGTCCCGCACCGCCTGTTCAGGCAATGCACTGGAATCAACAATCATTGCATTTAACCCACCGGTCTCGGCAATTAGCTGGGCATCCGGTGCCGCGTTTTCTGCCATTGCACGATTGATGTTCTGAGCGGTAATAGTCGAGCCTGTAAAGCACGTTCCCTTAATGTCCGGATGCGAAACCAATTGAGCACCGACAATTGAGCCAGCGCCTGGAAGGAATTGTAAAACTTGAACCGGGATTCCCGCTTTATGCATCAATTGTACGGCTCGAGCGGCGATCAACGGCGTTTGTTCGGCTGGCTTCGCAATAACCGGATTTCCCGCGACTAGAGCCGCCACAACCTGACCCGTAAATATGGCAAGTGGAAAATTCCAAGGGGAAATACAGGCGAAAACGCCCCGTCCTGTATAATTGAGCGGATCGTCATTATTCCGTGCTCGCATCGCATAATACCGACAAAAATCAGCTGCTTCGCGAACTTCCGAAATGCCATCGAAAACTGATTTCCCCGCTTCGCGAGCCAGTAGCGCTATGAGTTCGATCCGATTTTCTTCGTAAAGATCGGCTATTATTTCAAGGATATCGGCTCTTTCGAGAACGGATGTCTCACGCCAGGTTTTCTCGACATTTACGGCGCAAGACATCGCTTCATCAACTTGCACAGCATCCGCATTTTGACAATAACCCACAATATCCGACCGCAATGACGGATTGGAAATTTCGTAACGGTCACCAGATGCCGCTTGACCACCAACACATGGGTGAGCTTCCCATTGATAGTTGTTATAGGTATTTTTGCTTCTTTGCAATTCGTGTAATACTAATGGATCTGCGAAATTGATCCCTAAGGAATTTTGGCGATTGGCGCCATACAAGCGAGCCGGAGTTGGAATTGCTGAATTCGATACGACGGAATAACCAAGAACCGCAGACACCGGATCTCGAACAACTTCACGAGCAGGAACGTCTGTATCTAAAACCTGATTGACGAAAGAACTATTCGCTCCGTTCTCGAGCAGGCGCCTGACCAGATACGCTAATAGGTCTTCGTGAATGCCAACCGGAGCATAAATTCTGCACCGCGTTTTATTTTGCCCCATAACGAGGTCATGCAATCCCTCTCCCATCCCGTGCAACCGCTGAAATTCATAAGAACCCGCCTTCCCCGCTGCTATCGACAGGATACCACTGACGGAATGCGCATTATGGGTCGCAAATTGAGGATAAATATGATCTGTCATGCCAAGGAGTTTTTTGGCACAGGCCAAATAACTGACGTCCGTCGATGCCTTGCGAGTAAAAACTGGATACCCTTCGAACCCATTTACTTGGGCAAGCTTAACTTCTGTATCCCAATAAGCACCTTTTACGAGGCGCACCATAATTCGACGATCTAGATCCCGCCCCAATTGATACAGCCAGTCAAGGACATACGTGGCTCGTGGCCCGTAGGCCTGTACGACAACACCAAAACCATCCCAACCGGCCAGATCCGGGTTGGAAAGTACCGCTTCTATCACGTCCAGCGACAAATCGAGCCGATCGGCCTCTTCGGCGTCGATATTGAATCCCATATTGGCGTTCTTTGCCTGAAAAACCAAACTGGAAAGGCGCGGAACGAGCTCATTCATTATCCGTTTTTTCTGCGTAAATTCATATCTTGGATGAAGAGCGGAAAGTTTAACCGATATTCCAGGGTTATTTCGAATATCTGAGCTTGTACAGCCTACGGACAAATTTGAAATCGCAGTGGAATACGCCATAAAATATTTTTGTGCGTCGGCAGCTGTTCGAGCGGCTTCGCCCAACATGTCATATGAATAAGTATATCCTTTATCCTCCATCCCTCGGGCACGGAGCCTTGCTTCGTCAATATTTCGCCCCAGGACGAATTGATGGCCCAACACTTTCATTGACTGACTTACGGCCTTACGGATAACAGGTTCGCCCATACGCTTGATGACGCGGCGGAGCTGAACGCCCACATCCCAGTCACTATTCGCTATAGGATGAATAACCTTGCCCGTTAGCATCAGCCCCCAAGTAGACGCGTTGACCAAAGGCGAGGCCGAATTGCCGAGATGTTTACTCCAATCCGCGGGCGCAATTTTGTCACTAATCAAAGCATCTATGGTTATATCATCTGGAACGCGCAACAATGCTTCAGCCAAGCACATCAGGGCGACACCCTCTTCCGTCGTCAACCCATACTCACTTAGAAACGTTTCCATTACTCCGGGATTATTGGCACGACGTAATTCTTCAACAAAAATAGCCGCATTTTCTACGATAAGGGCGCGAGCTGCGCTGTCCAAATCCAAATCATCAATTAATTTTAATATGGTGTCCGTTTCATCTGCAAGATAGGCAAGACAAATTTTGTCGCGGAGAGATGTTTCTAAATGAGCCATAGGACTGCCTTTATCAGCAAGAAAGAGAATATGGCTATAATATAGTATTTTTGATAGACTTAGTTCCTAATTTTTTCATAATACTTAGTCTATAAGATTATGGAATATATTATCACAGGTCTTAAGACTGGCTTTGTATAAATATTCAGGCGAAATGTCCGGACTAGAACTGCTAATTCACGTGCGATTTTTAATCAATAAATTCGCATGTAACGAATAGCATATTTACAGTTTCTCCATCTTGAGAAAGCGGCATAATAATATCTTCTGTCGCTTTGAAATCTGAGTTTTTCCCGGTGTAGGGTGTTTGCCCAGCGAGCGGCTGTCTAGTTTCAACAACCTTGACGCAATTGGAAAAAATCTTGCTGTCCGGGCCTTGGCCTTTAAAGCCAAGCTCACGCATTGTTTTACCTGTATTGTCTGTATGCAACATCTGCAGGGTCACTTTTGTACCGACGAGACGATACTTGAAATCTTGTGGACCCGCCATCACATCCAACAGGATTACATTGGGAAGAAACGACACCATGTCAGCTGGCGACATATCCGCACGTGACGGCATGGAGCGCGCGCCACGTAGCCCACCCCAATAATCGAGGGAAGATATGTTAACCGGACTTCTAAGACGAACATCCAGATTTATTGCACCGACGAGAGCCTTATCCAACTTGCCCCCGGCCTGCACTATCCTTGCGCGTAATTTTCCACATCATATAGATTGATTTACGCGTGATATCCTAACAACTACTTAAGTCTATTTTAGGAATCACGCATAATTCGGATATTCGCCAAAAATCGCTTGCTACGGGCGAATTCCGAAGGAAGAAACACCTGTTTTACGTAGGGGTGCCGCCATTTCCGCAAAATCACAGAGAATCTTTCGTGTATCCCTAGGATCGATTATTTCATCTATCAGGAACCGTTCTGCCGTCCGAAAGGGAGATCGAAGCCGATTAAGCCGTTCTTCGATTTCCTCCAATTTCTTTTCTGGATCGTCAGACGCCGCCAAATCCGCTTTGTAAGCTGCTTCAAGACCACCCGCGATAGGCAACGAGCCCCAATCACCCGAAGGCCAGGCATAACGCAAGTTGAAACGCCCAGAGTTCATATGCGCGGCGCCAGCGACACCATAGGTTTTACGGACAATCATTGCGCACCAGGGAACAGTCGCCTGAAAAATCGCTGTCATCGCTCTTACACCATAACGAATGGTCGCCTGGTCTTCGGCTTGGCGGCCCACCAGAAATCCCGGTATATCCACTAAATGCACGACCGGCATGTGGAAAGTTTGAACGAGATCGACAAACCGCGTCACTTTTTGCGAAGCATCTGCCGTCCAAGCCCCACCATAGTGATAAGGATCACTGGCGATGATCGCCACAGGCCAGCCATCAAGCCTAACAAATCCGGTGATAATTGAACGGCCCCATCGTTTTCCGATTTCGAAAAAACTACCCTCGTCAACGACTGCCTCAATAATTTTGCGCATTTTGTAAACTTTACGGGGGTCCCGCGGGATTGCCTCGATAAGGTTTTCTTCCCGGCGGTTCGGATCATCGTTACATTCCGTCCTCGCCGGAAGATCATAAACGGAAGAAGGTAAATAGGAAAGAAACCGGCGCGCGCGCTCAAATGCCTCTTCCTCTGTTTTCGCTTCGTCATCCACCGCGCCATTTCGCGTATGTATATCTGAACCGCCAAGTTCGTTTTTAGTTAGGTTTTCGCCAGTACGAGCGACAACGGGCGGGCCTGCAACAAACATCTGCGATGTTTCCTTGACCATGACGGAATAATGACTGGCGGCAACTCGCGCAGCCCCTAAACCGGCAGTCGACCCCAATGCCAGGGCAACGACCGGAACTTTCGCCAGATTATCAACCATCACTTCCCAGCCACTTACAGCGGGGACATAAGTCCGTCCTTCGGTTTCAATGGTTTTAACCGAACCGCCGCCACCAGTGCCGTCAACCAACCGAATAAGTGGTTGCTGCAATGTGTTTGCCATATCCTCGACATGGATTAATTTTTCACGTATCCCAGCGTCATTTGCCCCGCCACGAACTGTAAAATCGTCGCCGGCAACAACGACCCGCTTTCCGTTCACCCGCCCACGGCCGGTAATCAAGTTTGCCGGTTGCAAATCTAGAAGATTTCCGTCCTCGTCATACTCAGCTTTACCGGTGATTGATCCAACTTCCTCAAAGGAGCCTGGGTCGAGCATTTTGTCAATTCTATCGCGAACCGTCAGTTTTCCGGCGTTAACATGGCGCGCGATTTTTTCCTCGCCACCCATTTGTTTCGCGAGTTTTTGACGACGCTTAAGTTCTTCGACTTCTTTTTCCCAGCTCATGGAATTCCCTTTTTTTTGATTTTATTCTTTGGAATCGTGATGATGTTTAAATCTACAAGACCCCTTTGCGGCTGTCTCGAATTTTATAAATATCCTGATCGTCAAAACCTCTAATCTTGCGTGTTCCTCCGGATTCAATAAGAAACTGCTCGTTCAGGGCCTCTTTAACGGGACCATTGATCGTGATTTCCATTGCCTCTGAACATTCTTGCAGGCGGGAAGCAAGATTAACTGCTGGTCCAAAAATATCATATACATATTTCTGGATGCCAACGACGGACCCGACGACGGACCCTGACGCTATTCCGATCCGGCATCGCCATTGGTTCGGATGCCCCTGATTTCGGCGGTCCAGATACCGGATAAACCGCAGGGCCGTATTTGCGACGGCGCGGGCATGATCAGGCGTTGGATCCGGTAAACCGGCGACTGTAATATAGGCATCGCCGATGGTTTTGATGCGTTCACATCCGAACTGTTCACCAATTCGGTCAAAGGCACTATAAATATCATTGAGCTCACTGACTGTAACACTAGGATCTGCAGACGCTGCCATTTCGGTAAAGCCGACGAAATCTAGCATAAGAACGGATACCGGATCATAGAGCTTCGGTGTAACAACCCCAAAGGTTTTGAATTCCTCATACACGGAGCGTGGCATCATATTTAGCAGAAGCTTCTCTACCTGTTCCTTTTCTCGCTTAATCTCGCGGGTGTTCCGCTCAACCATCATTGAATAGGAATCGATCATGGATTCCATTTCGCGGATACGAGAGATGTTTTGACAAACAAGGACAATAAAGGCGCCTTCAGCTTCGGTTGTCAGCGTGAAATCCGCGGCAAATATCATCGTCCGGCGTTTTTTCCGAAAATTTAACTCCGCCGTAAAGCGCTTATTGGAGAGAAGTTGCTCACGAAGTTCTTTCGCGTCAAATTCCGGCAATAACTTCGGTAGCGTATCCTGCTCCGGTTGGGGAGCAAACCATTCAACAAACGTATCGTTTTGAAAACGAAAGCTGAAATCATCCGCATCCAGAAGCGCGACACCGACGCCGATGGCCCGTAAAAGTTGCTCATTAATTGCTGCAATAGACATGTTCTATCCTACTATGATCCCACGTCTGGCTTCCAACTCACCCATAACGGTCTCGGTATCATCTTCTGAAAACCCGTGATCCGTGAGTGTTTTCGCCAAAACTGCTTTCATTTCATCCATATGTTCATGTTTAATATCCAGATGCGTATGGAGCTGTTTCAAATGATCGTCCGAATACGAGGAAGGTCCCCCTAACAAGGATGCAATGAATTTCGTTTGATGATCAACAAGCTTGCTCATCTCCGTATCATCGAAAAACGGCCCAATTTCGTCACTATCAAGCAGTCGATCATAAAAATCCAAGACAACTCGGCTAACAGCTGAAAACCCGCCATATTTTTCAAAAAGTGTTTGATCAGCCATCGTACTACGTTCCTTGTTTGTTATAGCTATGTTTTTCTTCGCAGGAGACCACAAAAGAAAGGATAATATCCCGTTATTACTATGTCGAGTGTTTCCTATATTTCCCAACAATCTATTGTTCAGCCGCCATCTTACGATCAATTCTTCAACAGAACGCAGATAGTTTTCCCTACACTTCTTTAACTCGTGCTTTTATGCAACGAGTATCTGCGGTTTATCCAGCGTTTTTCCATAAACCTGTTCATCCGGTGACGCGTTGTCCGCGCGCACAATATCAAGCCAGTTCGAGTAGAAAGTTTGTCCCTGGTATTCCCAAGGGCAGGAGGGCGCTTGATCCAGAGTCGTTCTTGAAAATTGATATTTTGGTTTTACAGGCGACAAGCCTTTTGCCAGGTCACGCTGATACTCAACATTCAATGTATTCATCTCATACTCAAAATGGTTAAGGATGAAGGTTTGCTTTGCGATCTGGTCTTCCAATATCGCCGGTCCTGTTGTTGCGGATCCGGCAACAATTTTTACGGAGGGCAAACGAAACAAGTCGCTGTAATCCAGTGCTGAGTGCCGGGAGACCGGCGTTAGCAATGTATCAGATAAACCACGGAGCAAATCCGACGTAGAGTCAAAAACATCTTGAACCTCAACACCAAAGGCTTTGGTCGGAAGGTTCGTTTTTGCCACGTTATGATAGTGATACAAGGCTGCCTGAGCCGCCCAGCACACGAAAACAACCGGCACCTTGTTTCTGGTGATCGCACTCAAAACCCGGGTCATTTCAGCCCAGTAGTCAACGTCCTCGAAGCGAAGTTTTTCAACAGGCGCCCCGGTTATAATAATACCGTCCAGCGTTTTTATTTTCTCTTCGTCGATATGATCATAATGTCGGTGCAGGTGATAGGGCCCGCTTGTCCGGCAGACCTGATTGTTCAACCGGTAAAGTTTGAGAGAAACATTGAGATCATCCCGGCCCAAGCGGCGGGCAAATTGTCGCTCTGCCACTTGCTTGTCCGGCATCAGGTTCAAGAGCCCGATAACTAGATCCGTGGTACTGTTTCCTTCAAAAACCATCTGCCCTTCCTCACGAAGTTGGCGAGCGCAGGGCAATCCTTTGTTGATACAAATAGGCATGGTTCTACTCCTTCGTGGATAATGTATTCAAAATCGATCTAGAGACTGGTCTTTTCGAGCGCTTGCGAAATATCCGCAAGAATGTCGTCAATATGTTCGATGCCGACAGACAGCCGGACATATCCGGGCGTCACGCCTGCCGCGAGCTGCTGTTTTGAGGTAAGTTGCTGATGTGTTGATGTGGCCGGATGAAGCGCAAGCGTTCTTGTATCTCCGATATTGGCCACGTGATACACCATCTCCAGCGCGTCGATAAACCGCAACCCGGCGTCCCGGCCGCCTTTAATTTCAAAACCGACCAGCCCGCCAAATCCTTTTGCCATATGCTGATCTGCCCGCGCCTTTTTCACCCCGTCCATTCGCGATGGATGAATGACGGTATCCACTTTGTCATTCTGTGACAGAAAGTCCGCGACAGCCTGTGCATTCTTTGTGTGCTCGCGCATCCGAAGCGGCAGGGTTTCCAATCCCTGAATGAATTGAAAGGCACTAAACGGGCTCATACAGGGGCCCAGATCGCGGAGCATGGTAACCCTTGCCTTGATAATATAGGCGACGGGTCCCATTGGTTTGGTTGCTTCCGTCCAGACGGCCCCATGATAGCTTGGATCAGGTGTATTGAGCATGGGAAACCGGTCCGCATGCCTCTCCCAGTCGAACTGGCCACTATCAATGATCATGTCACCGATTGAGGTCCCGTGGCCGCCAATGTATTTCGTCGTCGAATAGACAACAATATGCGCCCCGAAATCAAAAGGTCGGCATAAAATCGGTGCCGCCGTATTGTCCATGATAAGCGGAACACCAATTCCTTCGGCAATGGCCGCAACATCAGATATGGGAAAAACCTGCAGTTTCGGATTTGGCAATGTTTCCGCGTAATACGCTCTGGTTCGCTCATCTGTCGCCCGTCTGAAATTCTCAGGATCCGTTGGATCGACAAAACGAACGTCAATCCCCATTGTTTTGAATGTATTGGCAAAGAGATTCCAGCTGCCACCATAAAGATCGGTCGAGCTGACAATATTGTCGCCTGTTGACGCAATATTCTGGATGGAAAGAGCCGTCGCTGCCTGACCGGAACTTACGGCCAATGAAGCAACGCCCCCTTCCATGGCAGCCATGCGCTGTTCCAGCACTTCTGTCGTGGGATTGCCGATACGGCTATAAATCGGGCCAAGCTCTTGAAGGGCGAAACGGGCGCAGGCAGTTTCCACATCGGGAAACTGGAAGGACGTGGTCTGGTGTATTGGAACCGCAACAGAACCTGTTGACGGATCGCCCCGAAACGACGCATGCAATGCAATTGTTTCTGGATGTGTAAAGTTTGTCATGTCATGTCCTCACTTTTGAAGTTGATATGGAATATTTTCTCAAGCAACCCAACGCAGGGCTTCGACGCCGGTTACGCGATATTGTTCGACTTCCAATACATGATGGAAAATTCTTGGATTAACCCACTCAGCGGCATTCACGGGGGCCATATGACCGAGGCCAGGCAACAGCGCCAGTTTCGCATTCGGGATAACCTGCGCAATCATGCTGCTGACCTGTTGCGTCACTTGTTGTGATTCCAACCCGACCATCATCATTGTCGGAACATTGATCGTTGCCAGCTCTTGCAGGGTCACTGTTTCTTCAAAACCATGAACAAAATTCTGTGCAACGGCGTCAATTTTAGAAACGAAGTTCTCCTGCAGTGCAGATGGCATCTGAGCCCATGTCCCGTCGCCGTTCCAGTAATCGATGAACGTCGCCATCCCGGTTTCTGGTGTCTTGTCGGCAATTGAGCTGTGCAGGCTATCTGCGACCGTCTTCATTTCATTGAAGAATTTCTGATTCCGATCGGTCGTGTTGCGGAGCAGGCAAAACAGAACCGGTTCGTAAACGGTTAAACTGACAAGCAGGTCAGGACGCAGGACTGCAACTTTCATGGCAACAGCCCCACCGTATGAGTGGCCGACAAGATGTACGGGCTGGCCCAGCTTTTCAATTTCCCGAATAACTGGCTCCGCATCAGCGGCAAAACCGACTTGCGATCCAGCGACTGGTTGGTCCCCGTATCCTGCAAGATCCGGTGTGATGACATGAAAGCGATCTTCAAGACATTCACAAAGCGACCGCCATTGCTTTGAAGAAGAGGCGGAACCGTGCAGGGCCATAACGGGGGCTGTTGTAAAATCTGTGTAGGTCATCTTGTCGCTCCATGCGGCTAATTGTTTATGACCGTAGTTTTCCTCCTTTCTTGTTTCAGTTCTTTGTCTGAAAAACAGGTTTATTGCTTCAATTGTTAAATTACGAAAACACACAAAAACACATATTTTCTGGTCTTTTGTGGAGTTTATGTGGTTTTATGTTGATAATTTCTGAAACAATTGAAACAAAACTGCTTCTATTAGATAATCTATTGAAACACAGTTGCGCTAACTTGAAATCATGAATGGTATCGAACAAATGTTAATGTCTTCAGCTAAACAAGAGACGCCGACCACCTCTTTTGCGTCTTTCACGGCCGAAGGGCGCTTAATTGCTGCCGCCCATGATTTTGATCAGCTATCGCTGAACGGGTCAAAGGCCGAAACACGTGCGGCAATCCTTGAGGCATATTTAAAACAGCTAGATCATTTTGATCAGGAAGACTTCACGCCGACAGCCGCCACCCTTAAATCAGCTGCGGAAAAATGGAGTGATGGCCACTCGGCGGCGATCGAGGTCAGATTGGCAAGTGGTGATTGGCGGCTTCTTTCCAGTTATGCCACCCCGGATGGCGGCAGCGTTTTGTTGAGCGTTGATATAAACAAGCAAAAATGGGAAAACGAGTTTTCAGAGTTTATGTTGCAAAACAGCCCTCTACCTGTTTGGGCGAATGATGCGGAAACCGGCAAATTACTTTATGCCAATACGGCGACCCATACCCTTTATAAGAAGGCGACCGCTGATGACAGCGAAATGGGGTTTAAAAAATTCTTCGCCAAAAACAACGAGGATCCCTCATTCAGAACCTTGATGAAAACCGGATATGACGACAATTACACCTTCGTTACCAAGAATGCCGGCGGCGAAGAGCTTTGGTTTAGTGGCGCCGCACGCCTTTTACGGTCCGGCGAAAAAGACATTATTGTCACGACCACACAAGACGTTACAGACAAAAAACGTCGCGAAGAAGAAATCAACAAGGCCAAGGAAATTTTATCTGACGCGATCGAAAGCCTGAGTGAAGGCTTCGCCCTTTATGATGAAGACGGCATTTTAGTTATGTTCAACGACAAATATCGTGAAATGAATCATGGGGTGAAAGATCTTCTCGAGCCTGGTTTGAACTGGGAAATTCTTGTGCGCGAAACGGCCCGGCGGGGCATCTACGCCGACGCCATTGGCAGAGAAAACGAATGGGTTAATGAACGCCTGGAAAGTGGTACGGAATTTATTCAGAATTTCGAACTCTGGCACGCCGACGGCAGTTGTTACACGGTTTCGGTTCATCCAACGAAACTTGGTGGCTTCGTCGTTACCCGCACAGATATTACCTCCGAGAAACAAGCCGACGAAATGCAGCGAGAAGCCGACGTGCTGTTACATAAGGTTCTAGAAGCATGCCCGGCAAATGTTCTTATGGCCCGGATTGGCGACGGACAAATAATCTATCGATCTCCAGCAGCCCGGGAACTTTTCGGCAGCACGGAATCAACGAAAGATCATTATGTCTATCCCGAAGACAATGCAGACTATTTAACTGATTTACTGCCGACCGGTCGGATTGACGATTTCGAAACATTATGTATTCGCCCGGATGGCACGCATTTCCCCGCAGCAATTTCCGCCCAGATAATTGATTATCGGGGCGAAGATATGATTGTTTCCAGCACGATAGATTTAACGGAGCAGCTTGAGGCGCGTCAAGAAATATCGTCGGCCGCAAAACGCTTAACAGATGCCATCGAATCCCTGGATGAAGCTTTCGCTCTATTCGATTCTGACCATGCGTTAGTCACTTATAACAATCTGTATATCGATTCTAACAAACCACTCAAAAATATTATAAAGCCCGGCGTCCGATTTGATGAAATCCTCTATGCGACGGAGAATTTGAGTCGTCAAAAGGATATTGAGCCCTTTATCCGCGCCTATGAAGACAGCAAGGAAGTTGGAAATGTCCGCGCCGAACGGCGGGATATTGAGGAAGAAGATGGCCGAATTTATTCTACTTCTATTAATCCGACATCAGAAGGCGGCTTTGTTGTCACGCGTCTAGATGTTACGCGGCAAAAGGAAATGGAGGCTGAGCAACGCGCCGCGGACGAAGTTGTTCGCCTTGTGCTGGAGGCCTGCCCGGTGCCGCTTCAAATGGTCAACTTTGCCGATGGCAATTTATTGTTCCGAAGCCCGGAAACCAGATCATTGCTCGGCGACCCGCCGTCATCCCGATCCTATTTTGTCGATCAAAATGCATTCGACTCTTACCGGGACGAGCTGCAAGAGAAAAAATTCGTAAACAACTATCGGATCGAACTCTACAACGCCAAGGGAGAACCCTTTTGGGGTGCGATATCCTGCCGCCTCATTGACTTCAGAGGAGAACAAGTCATCGTCGCCAATACACGGGATCTGACGGAAGAACTGTCCCTACAAGAGGAATTGGCGCGGCAACGAGAGATTTTGTTTCAAAGTGAGAAAATGTCAGCATTGGGTGAGCTCTTGGCGGGCGTCGCCCACGAACTGAATAACCCCCTATCCATCATCGTCGGACATTCCTTGATGATGCAGGAAGAAGTGACCACGCCCGGAACCGGGCGGCGTGTCGAAATCATTAGTAACGCGGCTCAGCGATGCGCTAAAATTATCAAGACTTTCCTTGCCATGGCCCGGCAAAAGCCGGCGGAGATGCAAGATATCGATATGAACATGGTCGTCGCCAGTGCCTTGGATGTTACGGATTTCGCCTCGGGTAAAGGCGGCATGGTACTTAAACGCGATCTGATGGAAAATTTGCCGTTGGTCAACGCCGATGCGGATCAGATAACCCAGGTCGTCGTCAATCTCGTCATCAACGCTGAGCAAGCCATTACAGCTAGCGGCAAACCGGGCCAGGTAACCCTTAAAACAGACTTTGATCCGGGATCTTCGGAAGTGATCATCCGTGTGGCCGATAACGGTCCCGGTATTCCAGAAGCCATATCCGCCCGCATATTCGAGCCGTTTTTTACAACGAAGGAAATTGGTCAGGGT
Source organism: Sneathiella sp. (assembly GCF_036960985.1). Classification (NCBI taxonomy): domain Bacteria; kingdom Pseudomonadati; phylum Pseudomonadota; class Alphaproteobacteria; order Sneathiellales; family Sneathiellaceae; genus Sneathiella; species Sneathiella sp. Next base: position 12,964 of record NZ_JBALWD010000021.1, read on the forward strand.
ACCGGTATCGGATTGGCGTTCTGCCATAGAATTCTGGAGTCGCATGGCGGCAGTATCACTGTAAAATCAACGGAAGGGCTTGGGACAGAGTTCACCCTGCGCCTCCGGGCAAATTCAGGCCTTGTGAGTGCATTATCGGAATCCCCCGAAATAAATCGATCCGCGTCAACCTGTACTATTCTGGTTGTTGATGATGAAGCGGATGTCGCTGAACTTATGCAGGAAATCTTGATTAAGGAGGGCTTCGACGTCAGCACAGCCAAAGACGGGAACGACGCTCTGGTTAAAATTTCCACCGAAACCTATGGCCTGATTTTAAGTGATTTGAACATGCCCGGCCTTGATGGCAAGGGTTTGTATGACCAAATTAAATCGCAATACCCGGATCTTGTGGACCGGATTGGGTTTATTACAGGCGATACAATGAGCGAGGATGCGCAGCAATTCCTGAAGCACGCAAAAAGACCAAGTATGGAAAAACCTATCAACCCTCGTGAACTTAGAAATCTTGTTTACGATATGCTGGAGGAGATCGGGGAACCGGTGAAGAAACATGACAATTGAAAATGCCCATATTCTCGTCTGCGATGACGAAGTCGATGTCCGGGAAATGCTCAAGGAATATCTCGAAAAACGCGGCTTTAAAGTAAGCGAAGCCGGCAACGGCGTTGAGCTGAGAGATGTTATTGAAAAGGATGAAATCGATCTGATCTTGCTGGATATCAATATGCCCGGCGAAGACGGTCTGTCTATCTTGCGTTCCGTCCGGGCCGAAAAGGACATCTGTGTTGTCATGCTGACAGCCGCGGGGGAGGTCGTCGACAGAATAATCGGATTGGAAATGGGCGCCGATGATTACTTGGGTAAGCCCGTCGATTTACGAGAACTCGAAGCACGGGTCAAAGCCGTTCTCCGTCGCCGCGACAACAGTGAAACGACGTCCGCCAAATCACCAACCAATAAGTTCGCCGCCTTTGGCGACTGCCGGCTCGATCTGGAAGCGGCGAAACTCTTCGGCGGCGATGGCCTGGAAATTGCGATTACCGCCATGGAATTCAGCTTGTTGAAAGTATTCGCGGAAAATCCAAAACGTGTCCTTAACAGAGACCAGATTTTAGAGCAGGCCCATGATCGGGGTTGGGATCCGTTTGACCGAAGCGTCGACATCCGGATTTCCCGAATTCGCCGCAAAATTGAGCCGATTCCTGAAAAGCCGCAAATTATCAAAACGATCCGCGGCATCGGCTATCTCTACGATCCGGAAGTTGCCTGAAGTCTATTTCGTGGGCTGCGAGCCCTACTCCGGAAGGGGGACGAAATCAGTTTCCTCTGGCACGCTGTCAAACCGCTGGGCCCGCCAATCTTCCTTGGCCTGCTCGATCCGGGATTTCTGCGTCGAGACAAAATTCCAATACATAAATCTCGGCTCAGACAACCTGTCTCCGCCAAGCACAGCGATCACACTGGGGTTTCGAGCCAGTAGCTCAGCTACTGGCTTGTTTTTAAGGACTGCCAGCTCACCGTCGCCCACAAGCCGGCCGTCAATCTCGATTGCACCTGAAACGACATACACCGCACATTCATCATAGTCCGGTTGCAGATGTACTTTACGGCCAGCCTCAACAGAAATATCAGCGAAGAAGAGTCGGGTGAAAGTCGGCACCGGTGACTGTTGTCCAAAAAGCTCCCCGACCATAAGCCGGCCGGCCCAGGCCGCACCAGAAATTGCCGGAAGCTCCTGTTTTGGGGTATGGGCAAAAGTCGGGTTGGTTTCTTCATATTCTTTCGGAAGCGCAACCCACAACTGCAACCCATTTAACGCCTGATGAGAACTCCTCGCCAGCTCGCTGCTCCGTTCCGAATGAACAATGCCTGTACCAGCTGTCATCCAGTTGACGTCGCCCGGAGATATTTCCTGCAGGGATCCCAAACTATCCCGATGCAAAATCGATCCCTCATAAAGATACGTCACCGTGGCAAGCCCGATATGGGGATGCGGCGGGACATCTATGCCCTGCCCGGCGGCGAGAACGGTTGGTCCCATATGATCAAGAAAAACAAAAGCCCCCACAGAGCGCTGCCTTGCCACGGGCAGTAGACGCCGAACAGTCAGACCGCCAAGATCCTTCGGCTTTCCAGAAATAATATGCTCGACGCTCCCCTGGGTCATAACCGCTCTTCTTGTTACTGGGCTGTCCAGCCACCATCAATGGATTGTAGACTCCCGGTAATATTTTCAGCCGCCTCGCCGCATAAAAACATTGCCAGCGCCGCCACTTGCTCAATGGTTGTAAATTTTTTGGTGGCCGCCGCGGCCAACATAACATCGTTGATCACTTCTTCTTCCGTCATCCCGCGGCTTTTGGCAGTATCCGGAATTTGTCTTTCAACTAAGGGCGTCCAAACATATCCAGGGCAAATGGCATTGACCGTGATATTGTCCCGAGCAACTTCCAGCGCCGCGGTTTTTGTGAGACCCGCCACACCGTGCTTTGCCGCCACATACGCCCCTTTATTGGGTGACGCGACGATGGCATGGGCAGAGGCGGTGTTGATAATCCTTCCCCACCCCCGTTTTTTCATGAGGGGGATCGAAAACCGCATTGTGTGAAAAACCGACGAGAGGTTAATGGCAATGATCGCGTCCCATGTTTGAGGCGGATAATTTTCTATGGGGGCAACAAATTGGATGCCGGCATTATTCATAAGAATATCGACGCCGCCAAATTCAGCATCTGCCGTTTTAATCAGGTCTTCAATCTGATCCGGTTTCGTCATATCGGCGTTATGATAAACACAGGTGATACCATTTTCCTCCGCCAGTGATTTACGAAGCGTTTCAATCTCTGCCGCATCGCCAAAACCATTAATCACGAGGTTACATCCCTCTGCCGCCAGGGCGCGGGCATAGCCTTCGCCAATACCAGAAGTCGAGCCTGTGATAACAGCCACTTTATCTTTCAACATAACGTCTCTTTTCTTCAAATTTAAAAGTTCAATTGCCTACAGCGGCCAGAAAAACATTATGGCCGGAACCGCTACCGCGATGACCAGGATTTCCAAGGGAAGCCCCATTCGCCAATAATCGCCGAATTTGTATCCACCCGGCCCCATAATCAACGTATTATTTTTATGACCAATGGGCGTCAAGAACGCACAAGACGCCGCAACGGCGACGGCCATGAGAAACGGATCCGGGCTGACGCCCAATCGGGTGGCGATATCAAGGGCTATGGGCGCCCCGATAACCGCTGTCGCTGTATTATTGAGGACATCTGATAATGTCATCACGACCAGCATTAAAACAAACAGAACCGCCATGGTCGACAAACCTGATGTCAGATAAACAATACCGCCCGCAATCAACGCCGTTCCGCCTGACGCCTCCAGCGCTGCACCAAGGGGGATCATGGATCCCAGCAAAACGATCACCGGCCATTCCACCTGATGATAGACTTCTTGAATGGGCACAATATCCAGCGCCACATAAGCAACAACAACAATTGCCAGAGCAACCGCCAAATATAATCCGCCAAAACTCGCAACCGCAATGGCAGCAGCAAAAATACCGGTGGCTAACCAGGCCCGTTTATATTGGGTTACAGATAAGCCCCGTTCGGCAAGCGGCAAGCAACCAAGCCATGTTGCAACTTCTGGAACCCGATCACTTGGTCCCAACAAAAGCAGAATATCCCCAGCTTCAATGTCGAGATGCCGGACACGGTCACGGAATTTCTTACCTTGACGGGAAACGCCCAGCAACGTCACGCTATGACGGGATAAAAGCCGCAGGGAAATCGCCGACCGCCCGTCAATACGACAATCTTTCGGGACAACAACTTCACTGAGGACCATTCCGCCGGAGGCCGTTTTCTCGTGGCGTTTTTCCCCATCAAATTCCAACTTCAATGCGCCGCGAAATTGGTCAATGGCTTTCGGGCTGGCGTCGACAACCAACAAATCTCCAGCGCGAATTTCCACATTACGGGCCTGCCCGGCCAATCGTTTATGACGGCGGACCAATCCAACAACCGCCACATCATTGTCATCGGCTGTATCATCAAGATCCCGAACCAGCTTACCGATAGCCGGGGATTCTTCAGGCACAACCAATTCCGCCAAATAGCCTTCCAGATCCAACAACTCACCCGTTGGACTTTTGGCATCTCGAATACCGGGTATCAGCCGCCATCCGATAATGGCGACGAAAAGAATACCAACAGTTGCACAGACAAGACCCACAGGTGCAAAATCAAACATTCCAAAAGGCTCGCCCAAGGCCTCTTCACGATAAGAGGCGATAATGATATTGGGCGGCGTGCCGATCAATGTAATCAAGCCACCGAGAATAGTCGCAAAAGCAAGTGGCATAAGCGTCAGCCGCGGCGCGCGCTTTGCCTTGGCTGCAGCTTGTAAATCTACGGGCATTAGCAGGGCTAGTGCCGCAACATTGTTCATAAAGGCGGAAAATATCGCGCCCAGTCCGCTCATGGCGGCAATATGCCCGGAAAGCTTCAAATCAAGCGCCGTTAATTTTCGAGTTATGAGATCGACTGCGCCAGAATTCACCAGGCCCCGTGACACGATCAAAACCAACGCGATAATGACTGTCGCCGGATGCCCAAACCCCGAGAACGCCAGGTTGGTTGGCACCAGACCCAGAACCAGTGCGATAATCAAGGCGACGAAAGCGATGAGATCATAGCGCCACCGGCCCCAGATAAGCATGGCAAAGACAACACCAAAAAGCGAGAAGAGGAGAATTTGATCCGTTGTCATGCAGATTTCTTCAGCATTGCAGCCATCATCTGATGGATGAGGTTGACGGCTTTCAGCGGCCGCACCATAACTTTGAATTCTGTTATTCTACCGTCTTCGCCCCAGGTGATGATATCGACGCCATTGAGCGTGATACCGTCAATAATCGTTGTGAACTCGAGAATAGCCTCGCGTTCACCAACAACTTCGCGGACATAGGAAAAATCATCTGAAAAAAGAACATGAAACGCGGCCGTCAAATACATTTGCGTAATTTGCTTGCCCCGTTGCGGCGTATGCACCACAGGTGAATGAAAGACAACGTCTTCATGGAGCAAGGCGTCAAGGCCTGCAGGATTATGAGATTTGACCAGTTTATGCCAGGTTTCGAGCGTATTTTCGATCATTTAGTAGCTTTCATCAGAATTAAGAAAGTGGCGGCTCCCGATTAACCATTTCCACCCGCACATCACGTTGCGGAAAGGGAATGCCAACACCAGCGTCTTTAAAGGCTTGCCATAATTTCACAAGGACTTCACTTGAAACATTGCGGCAGCCGGATTCCGGATCGGCTATCCAGAACCGTAATTCAAGATCAATAGCACTGTCTCCAAATCCGCGCATCAAACATTTTGGGGCGGGATTTTCCAGCACTCTGGCAACCTCGCCTGCGGTTGCTTCAATAAGCGATATCGTTTTTGGAATATCGGCATCATACGCAACACCAATAGGAACTCGCAGACGTACATTCTTTGAACTATAAGACCAGTTGATGACCTGTTGCGTGATCAAATCTTCGTTCGGAATAAGATATTCCATGGAATCCCGGGTAATAACGGAGGCGTACCGCGCGCCCATGGTATGGACGCGACCATATGTGGTGCCAACCTCAATGACATCTCCCGGTTTGATACTCCGATCCAGCAACAAAATAATTCCGCTGATGATATTGGAGACGATTTTTTGCAGGCCAAAACCAATCCCGACACCAAGGGCACCACTGAAAACCGCAAAGGCCGTAATATTGATGCCCGAATTAGATAATATGATCAGGATCGCGGCCGAAACCAACCCAACACGGATTAATTTCGACGTCAGTACTTGAACAGATGGCGTAAGCGCTTTGGATTTATTTACCCGTGCTTCCAAAAACCGCGAAAGACCAAAGGTTATCCAGAATACGACGATACCGGCAACGATTGCCTTTGCAATACCGAGCATGGAAATTCGGGTTTCACCCAGATTAAAGGCAAGTCCGTTTAAGAAAATGAGAGTCGGTTCAAGGAGCTCCAGAATACTCAGCGCCGTGATGACCCAAATACAGATGGCAACAAGGCGCGCCCAGACTTTATTCTGAGCAAGGCTTGTCACAATATTAATCAGAATCCAGGCACTTAACAGAGAACAGGTAACACTCAGAATTATAGACGGCGGCCCGACGCCTTGGAAAATTGCCAGAACGACAAATTCGATAATAAGCCATAAAAGCGGTAGCGAGAGCGCGGATAAAATTTCGATTGCACGAAAAAATGGAGATTGAGGCTGCAGGTTACTGGTTAAGGATTTCAATCCTGCCTGAACACGCCCTTGCAAAAAATACGCAATGCAAAATCCAACGATGACAACCGCGACCTGCGCAAGCACGTCAACATCCGAGCCATGCTCCATGACCCGTTCCCAGCCTGACAATAAATAGTCGCGTACTTCCTGAGCATTCATCGATGGAAGCTTAACTTGAACCGCGCGGAATTCAAACAACTATTGCCGGATCTTGTCGCAGGTACCCTGTTATTTTTCGTCGGAAGACGCGTCCACGAGGCCCAGAAAAGCATCAAGAAGTTTCGGGTTTGCCTTCGCCTCGTCGGCCGTTCCCGCCCAGACAGTCTTTCCAGATTCCAAAACACATACGTCTTCAGCAACATCAAGCGCGCGGGCTGTGTTTTGCTCGACAAACAGCAACGTAATGCCCTCGCCTCTCAGGCTATCAAGGGCGGCATAGCAAACATCAATCACTTTTGGCATCAACCCCAAGGACACCTCATCGATCATCAAAAGCTTGGGCTTCGCCATAAGGGCGCGGCCGATCGCCAGCATCTGCTGCTCGCCGCCAGACATTTTACCGGCGAACTGATCGGCCCGTTCGGCTAACCGCGGAAACAGATCAAAGACCCGATCCCGGTTAGCTTTTTCCTCCTCTTTAGGCCGGGAGTAACCGCCAACGGTCAAGTTTTCAACCGTCGTCAAATCAGGAAACAATCGCCGTCCTTCGGGTGCAACAGCGATGCCCAGATGTACCCGCTGCCGTGCCGGTAGATAGGTAATATCTTCTCCGTTAAAAATCACGGATCCTTGCGTAACCTGAACATGCCCAGCGATGGACATTATTGTCGATGATTTGCCGGCGCCATTTGGGCCCATCAAGGCGAAAACACTCCCGGCGTCAACCGTCAGGTTCAGATTGTCCACTGCTGTAAATTCACCATATCCACAGGCAAAATCCTTAAGCTGCAGCATTTTCGTCCTCCCCGCCCAGATAGGCGCGGCGTACAACCGGATCTTTCATAACGACCTCTGGTGGGCCATCTCCAATTTTTCGGCCATTATCCTGAACCACCAGTCTCGTGCAGATGCGCATCACTTCGCCCAGATTATGCTCGATAAGGATGATTGTCATACCATCGCCTTGCAGATCTTTAATGGTATCTGCAAGTCTTCCGGCTTCCGCATGGTTCAAACCCGCCAAAGGCTCATCCAGAAGGACAACCTTCGGATCAAGCGCCAAAGCCCGTGCGACTTCCAGGCGCTTAAGATACCCAAGAGAAAGGTTCGCGGGTTCTGCATCTGCTGCATCGGCAATTCCCACACGTTCCAGAATTTTTAGGGCCGTTTTCCGCTCGGCCCGTTTGTCTGTCTTGAAAAGAGCGGCTAGCGGGTTAGCTGTTTTCCGGTAACCGGCAGCCAAGGCCACATTGTCGAGCACGCTGAGATTACGAAGTGGGCGCACCAATTGTTGCGACAATCCCATTCCTTTTCTGATGCGCGCATGTATGGGCATACCAATCAGCTCCTGGCCCATGAGCTGAATGCTGCCTTCCTGCGGCGTCACCACACCGGTGATGGCGCGCATCATGGTCGTCTTCCCGGCGCCATTAGGACCTATAAACCCCAGCAGCTCCCCTTCATCAAGATGAAACGTAACATCATCAATAGCTGTCACGCCGCCAAATCTAACGGTCACATTCTTGATATCCAATAACCGAGTCATTCTCGAGCTCCTGCCACAGGGGAAGATTTCACCCGCCGGAGACGCGACCAAAGCTTTTGCGAAATTTCGGCGACACCGCCGGGACTAAATCGCATAACAAAAAACAGCAGTCCGCCGTAAACCAGCAATTTATAGTCATCAATAAATTGGAACCATTGCGGCAGCAAACTAAGAACAATCGCTGCGAAGACAACGCCCCATACGGAACCGATGCCGCCGATGACGACCATGGACAGAATGGAAATACTCTCAATAAAGCCGAAACTATCCGGATCGATAAATCGAATATGATGGGCGTAAAACGCCCCGGCGACACCGGCGATCGCCGTCCCCATGGCGAAGGCAACCAGTTTGTACCGGGATACATTGAGGCCGAGAACACGCGCCGTGTCCTCATCGGCGGCAACGGCATCAAAAACAAAACCCAGCCACGACCGTTTTAAATAAAGGCTGTAAATTATCGTCAGGCCAGCGATCAGCAGTGTCAGTCCCATAAAGGCGGGTTTGCCAAGGCCGATATCCGGGATCCCCGCAACGCCCATCTCGCCGCCCACGAAATCCCATTGCCCTACAACACCTAAAAACAGAAATCCGGCGCCCATGGTAGTGATGGCCAGAAAATCATCCCGGACCCTGAGGGAGGCAAGGCCCACAATAAGACCAAAAACTGTGCTCAAGACGGCGCCCGAGACGACGGCAAAGGCAAAAGGATAGCCCGCCTTTGTCATCAAGGCGGCGCAATACGCACCGATCCCGTAAAAAGCCGCGTGGCCCAGACTTATTTGTCCGCAAAACCCGGTAATGAGATTGAGGCTAAGCGCGACGGTTATCGCGATACCCATGGTGGTCAATAGTGTAATTTCGTATGCACCTATTCCAAACATCACGCGGCCTTTCCAAACAGGCCCTGCGGGCGCACCATAAGAACCAGGATAAGAAAGGCAAACGCAATGGCGTCCCGATCGAGATACTGGCCCAGATAAATCGTGCCAAAGGCCTCGATCACACCCAAGGCCAGCGCGGCAATCAAGGTCCCGCGCACATCGCCCAGGCCACCAAGAACAATAATTGCCAAGGCTTTATAACTGGGAACTGAACCCATCGTCGGCTCTACCAGATTATTGAGGAGTGCCACCATAACCCCGGCAGCAGCAGCCAAGGCCGACCCAATGAAGAAATTCACATAGCGTACCTTGATCGTATCGATCCCAAAGGATTCAGCCATTTCCGGATCGGTCACGGTTGCTTTCCAGGCCGTGCCAAATCGGCTCTTCCCGGCGATTATCGCTAAGCCGCCAAGTAAAATAACGGCCCCAAAAAACATTAAAATTTCCGCCGCCTTAAAATTCATGGCAAAGACAGCAACATTTTCCTGTAGCGGAGGATTATCAAAGGAGAGACCAAAGGGTCCGAAGACGATCCGGAATATTTCTTCCATCGCAATGAAAAGTCCGATTGAGGCGATCAGTGCGACGAACGGTGGCTTATCCAAAATCGGCTGATAGCATAACCGGTAAATGACCATTCCGATCAATCCGACGGACACCATCGAAACAACAAGTGCCAGGGTAAAGCTTCCCAACTGGTTGGTGATCAAAACACCAAAATAGCCGCCCAGCGTAAAAAGGCCGGCATGGGCCACATGCAATATGCGCAACAAACCGTAAACAAGGGTCAGTCCGACGGCAATCAAGGCGTAAATACTACCCTGAATAAGGCCCTGCGATAACAGATCTATAAACAGCATCTACCCGCCCTCCGACAGCGTCGTAGTCTCAAATAAAAAGCCGGAAAAGAAAAAAGGAGAAGATAAATATCTTCTCCTTCAGAGTGGGTCTAATTGGTTGGTGGGGCCAATAGTTTTTTATCGCTGATGATCGCGTAATGATGCCAAGCACCATCTTTCACGACTTGAACCTGCACATCTTTTTGAACTTCGCCGAGTTCGTTGAACGAAATTGTCCCGGTCGATGCTGTCAGGTTTGTCTGGGCGATCGCGTCACGAAGAGCCGCGGCGTCGCTTGTTCCCGCTTTTCTCATAGCATCTACCAAAACCTTGACCGCGGTATGACCGGAGGCGGCAACCATATCCGCGCTATAGCCGGCTTTCGCTTCAAAGGCTTTTATGAAATCCGTTGTCTCGGCAGAGTCTGAATCCCGATCCAAAGACGTCGTAATAATAACACCCTCAGCATCGGCCTTTGCAATCTTGATGAATTTCTCCGAGTCATAGCCTTCCTGTCCGATAATCGGTGCGGTGATCCCAGCAGAACGCAATTGGCTGACCAGTGGTCCTGCAGTGAAGAAATAACCTGAGGCATAAATGACATCTGGATTGTCAGATTTCACCTTTGTAACGATCGGCCCGAACTGGCGATCCTTGATGGAATATTCATACTCACTCACGACTTCGACACCGAAATCGCCGGCTTTTTCTTTAAATCCGGCTGCCAGTGACTTGCCAAAATCATTTTTAAGAGTGATCACAACTGCCCGCTTCTTGCCCAAAATTTCGCCCGCAAGTTTTGCGCCCGCACGGCCCTGAACTTCACCAACAAACGATGTCCGAAAGACATAATTACCAGATTTAGTGATTTCTGGGTGCACGGCATATGCCGCGATGTATGGAACACCGGCGCTTTGAAAAATGCCCGCAGCCGCCCGCGTCGCACCAGAGTAACTTCCGGAAATCGCCGCGACGACTTCGTCTTTTTCAACGAGTTTTGTGGCGATCGGAACCGACTGCTTTGGAGACGCTTGATCATCATAGACAACAAGCTCGATCATCTTACCATCAATGCCACCAGTGGCATTTGCCTGTTCAACAGCCAATTCGGCGCCGATAAGTGCAGATTTTCCATCTGCTGCGGCAAATCCTGTTTGCGGTACGTTCATCCCGATTTTCACTGTATCGGCCCATACGGCTGTTGCCGCAACGCTCATGATAAGGCCTAGAGCCAGCCCTTTGATTTTAGGTGTCATTGATTTTTACTCCCCAATTGCATTTGTATATATACATTAGGAGAGGCTACAAATTAGAGTCAAGGAAAATTTGTATATACAAATACTGATGCCCGTTATTTGGCCAACGGCAGACATAGGAATAGCCGTCCATTAGCTGTATTGATTAGACATGTTTCTTGTGAATACGCTATGCTAAGTATCGTCAAATGATTTGGTAACTTGAATACCAAACCACCCCCTCGCACAAGGCTTTCAAAATAGATATGCATTCTCCCGCCATCACTACAGACACGCCTTTTTTGGACAGTAAATATTCCTGGCTTCGCCTTTTCATATCGGTAATGATCTCTGTTGTCGGCAGCGCAGGAATGTGGATTGTAGTTGTTGTAATCCCGTCCGTGCAAAGTGAGTTTGGCGTCGATCGTTCAGATGCGACTCTTCCGTTCACGGCTGTTATGGTTGGATTTGCAATCGGCAATCTTGTGCTCGGACGGCTGGTTGACCGATTTGGAATAGTAGTCCCCATGGTGATGGCGGCAATACTACTTACTCTCGGATTTGCCTTAACGTCTCAAGCATCCAATATTTGGTCATTTGCGGTCTATCAGGGTGTTTTCATCGGAATCGGATCCGCAGCAGCCTTCGGCCCTTTGATTGCCGATATATCCCATTGGTTCGAGAAACGGCGTGGCATTGCAGTCGCCGCTGCCGCAAGTGGGAACTACATTGCAGGAGCTGTCTGGCCATTCTTGTTAAAAGATATCATCGCCGCAGACGGTTGGCGCGATGCCTATCTCATTGCCAGCCTTGCGTCTTTGGTCATAATGTTACCGATGGCATTTTTACTCCGTCGTAGAATACCTGCGCAAACAGTTGATCTAGGCAACACCGGCAGCACCCATTTGTCAGGTCTGAAATTTATCCAGTTATCCCCAAGATCTCTGCAAATTCTGCTTGGCGTCGCCGGCGTCGGATGTTGCGTCGCCATGTCCATGCCGCAAGTCCATATCGTTGCGTATTGTGCAGATCTCGGATATGGGGTCGCCGCTGGTGCGGGAATGCTCTCTATTATGCTGATAGGCGGCATATTCAGTAGATTGGCTTCCGGGATGCTCGCGGACTATATCGGCGGTATTCGCACAATTCTTCTGGGATCGTTCCTGCAATGTATGGCGCTTTTCCTCTATATACCTTTTGACGGCTTGATGTCCCTATATGTAGTTTCTCTCATTTTTGGATTGTCGCAAGGCGGACTGGTTCCCGGATACGCGCTTGTGGTTCGCGAATATCTGCCGGCAAAGGAAGCCGGAGAACGTGTCGGCCTAGTCATCATGCTAACTGTTGTTGGTATGGCGCTTGGCGGTTGGATTTCAGGATGGATCTATGATCTTACGGGATCCTATCAGGCGGCATTCGTCAATGGTATCGCCTGGAACATGTTGAATATGTTAATAATGGCTTTCTTACTTTGGCGAACAAAGGAACCAGACGCGATTCCAGCATTACAATAAGGAGGAATTTAATGAAATTTTCTGTCACCCATGAAGAAGATACTGAATTCGCCGGAGATGGCCTCCGTGGCTTTTTTGAATATCGTGACCTTGGTATCAAAGACGCGACCAACGGTAAATTTGGGGCCCATGTCATTCGGGCTGTTCCTGGAGCTCATGCCATAGGCAACGATCACACGCATACCCTGGAATTTCAAATGGTCTATATATTAAAAGGCTGGGTCAAATTTTGGTACGAAGGCGTCGGTGAAGTCATCCTCAAGCCTGGATCTTGTGTTCATCAAACTCCCGGGATAGTTCATCGGGAAATCGAGCATTCAGACGATCTGGAGTTAATCGAGATTACATTGCCGGCAGAATTTCAGACTGATGATGCTTCCTGATTAGTCAGCCACTATTCCTCAATCCGGCGGCAATTCCATTGATGGCAATATGAATACCCCTCAATACTTTGGGATTGCTATTCTCCTCCCGATTTTTCTTCAATAATTCAACTTGTATATGGTTGAGCGGATCCAGATAGGCGAAACGATTTCGAATTGACCGCTTTAAAAGTGGATTCTCTTGAAGTAATTGCTCCGAACCCGATATCGCCAGAAGGGCATTTATTGTCGATTGCCATTCATTGCAAATCGTCCCGAAAATATTATTTCGCAATTGGACATCCGGCACCAACTCTGCATATCGCGAGGCAATTGCGATATTACTTTTCGCCAACACCATATCCATATTTGACAATTGCGTATTGAAAAAGGGCCATTTTGCATTCATCTCCTGCAACGTCGCCAACCCTGTATCCGGATTTTTGTTAAGCCAAGTTTCAACCGCCGCGCCAAAGCCATACCATCCCGGTAGCATAAGGCGGCATTGGGCCCAGCTAAAGACCCACGGAATGGCGCGTAAATCTTGTACACGCCGTGTTTTCTTGCGTGAAGCAGGCCGGGATCCAATATTCAACGTTGCAATTTCATTGATAACAGTTGAACCCCAGAAGTAGTCTTCAAATCCTTCAGTTTCGTATACCAATCCTCGATATGCCTTGAACGCATCGGCAGACAGCTCTTCCATCACTTCTATAAAATGCGGCGGCACACTTTCTGCCGCGTCCGGCGTCAATAAAGTTGCCTCGAATGTTGCGGCAGCCAGACTTTCCAGGTTACGTCGACCAATGGCGGGAGTAGAATATTTAAAAGAAATAGTCTCACCTTGTTCAGTAACCCGAATTTGCCCCTGAACAGCCCCTTTGGGTTGCGCCAAGATTGCTTCGTAACTCGGGCCGCCACCACGACCGACAGTTCCCCCGCGGCCATGGAAGAGCCGCAAACCGACATTGTGACGTTCGAATAACTCGATTAATCCAGTCTCGGCTTTATACAATTCCCAGCCGGAAGTCACGAACCCGCCATCCTTATTACTATCTGAATAGCCCAGCATTACTTCTTGAATGCCGCCCCTATTAACCAGCAAACGTTTATATTCAGGGATGGATAGCAAGGCATCCATGATCGGGACACAATTTCTCAAATCCGGGATTGTTTCAAACAATGGCACAATGTTGATTTTGCTGTGGCCCTCTGGTGATATCATCCCGACTTGCTTGAATAAGGTGGCAAGCTCCAACAAATCTGAAACAGATTGCGTATTGGAAATAATTGCTGTTGTAATTGCGGTCTCGCCATAGGTTTTCTGGGCAATTGCCGCCGCCTGAAGAATAGCTAATTCAGATTGCGTTTCTTCGGAATAAGACCAGTGAGGCCGTAGCAATGGTCTCCCTGACGCCAATTCGGCAACCAGCGCTTCAATACGCTCGGACTCATCCATTTCGTTATATTGAATGGACGAATCCACGGCACTAAAGAGCTCGCCGACAACCCGTTCATGCATATCCGAGTTTTGACGCAAATCCAGGGTTGCTAGATGGAAGCCGAAACATTCAACAGCTCGGCGAAGATGTTTCAATCGACCATCGGCAATAAGTTTTGATCCGTTTTCAATCAATGATTTTTGAATCACATCCAAATCATCCAGAAATTCCGAAGCAGATCCGTAGGAAGCGGCCTCACCAACCGGCGCACGCGCGGGAGCAGGTGAGCCAAACCCTGTCAAAGTTGCGACCAGGCGTGCATAAATTCCAGAAATCGCACGACGGTAAGGTTCCCCTTGCCGATGGGGAGAATGATCAGGAGAACTTTCAGCAAGCTCAAGTAAGGCATCTGACATATGAACAACATTCGTCGACAACGAAAGCTCGCTTCCCAATCTGTGTGTTTCTTCCAGGTAATGGGTCAGTATATGAGCATTTTGTTTTCGCAATGTTGCTTTCAAGACATCCGATGTAACAAACGGGTTCCCGTCACGATCTCCCCCAATCCAGCTTCCCATTCGTAAAAACGGTTTAATGGAACCCCCGTCTACTTGCATACCTAGTTCAGACAGGCAATTTTCTAAAGACGAGTAGAAATTCGGAAGCTCTGTTAAAAATGTCTGATCGTAATACGATAATCCGTTTTGAATTTCATCAACGATTTGAAGTTTGGTCCGGCGCAGCAAATCCGTTTGCCATATGGTTAGTACTTCCCGGCAAAGTTCGTTATCGATACTCGAAATTTCACGCGGACCCCAATCACCAGAATCTCGTTTATCCAATAATTCCGCAATATCTGCTTCACGACGCATGGTACTTTTACGGCGAACTTCCGTTGGGTGAGCGGTAAGAACGGGAACCACGAGGGCCGTTTCAAAAAACGCTTTTAACACGGCATCAGAAATACCCGCTTCCTTTGCCTTCATTAAGGCGCTCTCCATGGATCCATCCCGCGGGGCAGAGCCAATTTTTTCGTGAAAACGGGTGCGACGCACATGATGTTGGTCTTCGGCAATATTGGCAAACTGCAGAAAATAACTAAACGCTCGTAGAACCAAAACTGCTTGCTCCGTTGACAATCGGTTGAGGATATCCTCAAGATCCTGTTTAGAGTCCACTGAATCTTCTTTATGAAATAGAATGGAAGTTTGACGTATGTCTTCGACCAGATCGAAAACATCCTCCCCCTCTTGGGCTCTTACAGTATCGCCGAGCAAGCGGCCTAACAGCCGAATATCCTCTCGCAATGGCGCGTCTTTTTCCTGGGAGTCCGTCGAACTGTCGGGCAGCATATTAAATTCCGTTTACTATTTGAATAAGAAGGCATTCAGAACACCGGACCATATCAATTTTTCTGTCTGTCGTCTTTAAAATATCGACAATCACTGCCCTTAATCTATCTGCCAAAGCTGCGTAACCGTGTCGCAAATTGATAACCTCACGATACGTCAATTGGTCCATATCATTTTGACAATGAAAGGGGGAATGGCTATGATTTTTTCATAGATGCATATCACAATTACAACGAAAGCCCGTATGCTACATCTTCATCGCTTTCTATCGTCGGCTGTCTTGTCCCTGAGTTTGATCGCTCTGCCTGCTTTGGCAGAAGACGGTCCTCTTATGACATTGGAACAGGCATTGAATATTGTTCGCGCACAGAATTTGCAGATAAAAAACGCGAACATTCAAGTCAATGTGGTCGGGGACCAAACGGATGCAATGCGCTCCAATTTATATCCGGAATTAAGTGCGGGCGTTCGCGGGTACCACAATTTCGAGGATAATGAATATACCTTTGAAGAGGGATCGTTGGGAACTGTTGGCGGCGACCCCGTTCCTTCCAGTAATGTGGAGATTGGAACAACAGACGGTTTCAGCACCCATTATTCTATCACCGCGAAACAACCGCTCATCCAGCTTTACGAAATCAACCTAAATGTCGACAAGCTTAAGCTCGAACAAGACATCGCCCGCCAACAGCTTCGCGGAACGCGGCAAACAGTTTCTTGGCAAGTCAAACAGCTCTACTATCAAATTCTGAGTTACGAGAGCTCCATGGAATCAACAACGAGTTCAATCGCTTTTTACTCTGAACTGGCAGATATATTGGAAGACAAGGTTGCCCAGAAAACGGAACTCGAATATCAGCTTCTTAATGCACAAGCCAAACAGGCTTCGTCAAACCATGACTTGGTATCGCAACAAAATGACATCATAACGAGCAAGCAACAGCTTAATTCCCTTTTGGATAGGGATATTTCAACACCTTTCAGTGTGAGTATGGCTTTTGCCGATCCGCTCGTGAGATATACGGAACAGACCGCCGAAGCACAGGCGTTGGCGAACAGTCCTGAAACGACGGAAGCAAGACTGCAAATAAAAGTCGCCGAAACTAATGTGGAAATTCAAAAGACGGATTATTTTCCAGACCTTGATCTTGTCGCCAGTTATGGAAAGTCCCAACACACTGAGTTTATTCCAGACGAAAGCATCTATGTCGGACTTTTTGCCAAATGGGATTTTTTCACCTGGGGCAGGAATGACAGTAACTTGTCGGGGACCAAGCGCGCGCTCAGTCAGGCTAAAAATTCTTTACGTGACAACGAAGACCAGATACGTGCACAAATCAGTGAAGATATCCGCAACCTCAAAGTCGCGAAGGAACTGATCCCGGTGACGATACTGGCGCAAAAAGCCGCCGCCGAGAAATTACGGGTAAGTACTAATCAATATAAAGCAAACGCCATTCTTTTGGACGACCTTCTGGATGCTGAATCTGAATTATCCGAGGCAAATGACAATTTCCACAAAGCGGAGCTTGCTGTCTGGAATGCCAGCGCGGAACTAGAAAAAGACTTGGGAGAAGAATAGATGCCCGCCAATATTCTAAAGGCGGCAGGGATTTGTTGTTGCCTTATCCTACTGCAAGCCTGCGACTCCGGCGACGACCCACAACAAAAGTCACCTACCCCCGTCCGAACGCAGGCGATTATCTCGCAAAATTTGACAAAGGATGTGCGATATACGGCGACGATTGAAGCTAATTCTCAAGTTAACCTGTCCTTCAAGGTAACCGGTTATGTGACTGGCCTTTTGCAGGAAAAGGATACCAGCGGCAAGGACCGGCCTGTTCAATCTGGCGATATAGTCGCCAAGAATACCGTTCTTGCTGTTGTCGACGACAAAGATGCCGCAAATAATACAAAGCAAACCGGCGCACAGGTAGCAACAGCGCAGGCAAATTTGAACAAGGCGAATGAAGACTATAAACGTGCACAGGAATTGTTCAAATCGAATAGCATGACTGCCCCCGATTATGATGCTGCTAAACAAGAATACGAAACAGCCGTCGCCAGTCTGACAAGTGCCAAGGCAGCCCAGAAAAGTGCTGAGAACGATCAAAAAGATTATGATCTAAAGGCACCAATCCACGGTGTCATTATACAGCGGAACGTGGACGTCGGATCCCTTGTATCGCCAAGTGTCGTTGGCTTTGTCATCGCAGACACGGAAACCGTCAAGATCGTCTTTGGCGTCCCGGATACCATGGCGCGTACATTGAAATTGGGTCAATCGCAATCCTTCACAACGCAATCTTTGCCAGACCGCGTATTTACGGGGAAAATTACCGAAGTTTCTGCGGCTGCCGATACAAACACCCGAGTTTTTGACGTAGAGGTAACCGCAAAAAATACAGAGAACGTGCTAAAAGTTGGCATGATCGCATCTCTCAGCGTAACAAATGCAGGTGCGACACAGACAGCTGCGCTCATCCCGCTTTCGGCGGTGGTAGCAGCCAAAGGAAACGACGGAGGCTATGCGGTTTTTGTTGCGACTGCGGATGGAAGCGAGACTATAGCAAAACTTACTAATGTGGAGTTAGGTCAAGTTTATGGAAACAATATCGCAGTTTTGAAAGGCGTAGAGCCTTCAGATCAGATTATCGTCAGTGGGGCGACCCTTGTCACCGATGGAGAACAGGTTGAAATTATTCCGTGACCCCACCTAATCACCTAGGGCTGGAGATCTGCCTGTGACCGATATAACTGAAACAAAAAATACGGCACGTTACTTTACGGAAAATCGTCATATTTCCTGGATTCTGCTATTTGCCGTTTTAATCTGGGGCGCTTACGGCTACTCGTCGATGCCAAAAGCCAAGGATCCGGATATACCCGTTCGCGTCGCCACTGCCATCACGAGTTGGCCAGGTGCAGATGCCACCAAAATTGAACAATTAATCACTCGGCAAGTGGAAGAAAAAATAGCTGAAAGCTCAAAGCTGCAAGAGACAAGCCCGTCAAAATTCGCGATAAAATCCCTGACGATGCCAAATCTTTCCGTCGTGCAGATTCAGCTTTCGGACTCTTTGAGTACGACCAAAGCAGCGTTTAACGAAATAAATCTCAATTTGAATGCCTTATCAGAAACTTTGCCAGCCGGCGCTGGCAGCATTACGTTTAATGACGGATTTGGAAATACTGCGGCTATTTTGCTCACCATAGCGAGCCCTACTGAGCGCCCCATAGAGATTTCGTTACGTGCTCGCGATATAGAGGCAGCTATAAAAACTGCCCGCCGAAATAAAGGGATACCAGAAGAGGGTACGCAGCAATCTCTAATCGTCGTCATGCCGCGGGATATTAATTTGACGACACCTGCCCGACACATGAAATTGCTGAAAAATTTTCTTGAAGAAAATAACGTCATCGAAACAGCGGACTCACTGCAAGGACCAGGATTTTTAGGTCTGGATTTCACTAGCTCCGCTTCGAAGGAAGAAATAAACAGACAATTTCACAGTTTTCTGGAAACCAAGTTAGCGCAAATAAACTTTCACGAAGACGCCTGGCCCACAGTAATCATCGACAACCCCACCAAAACAAACGAGCTGCTTCAAGCCAATCCCGGTGATAAATATAGTTATCGTGACTTGGATGACTATTCGAACCTGATAACACGAACCTTGCAAACAATTCCTTTGGTCACATCGGTGAATAGCTCAGGCGTTGTCGACGAACGCATCTATCTCGAATATTCTCAAGATCTACTTGCGTCCTATGGATTGACGCCAAATGATATTAATGGCGCCATTGCTGCCAGAAACAGCGATGCGTCGGGTGGTGAATTTTACGCTGGTGGTTCAAACATACTCGTTGAACCAAGCGGGCAGTATACCGATCCCAGTCAAATCGGTGACACGGCATTTAGTCAATCTCCAGCTGGTGCACCGGTTTATTTACGAGATATTGGGAATGTGGTGCCCGGTTATGTAGATCCTCCGCAGTTTCTAAATTTCTACAATTGGCGGGATGGGAAAGGTGAATGGCATAAGGGAAAAGCTATTTCACTTGCGATTCAGATGAGAGACGGTGGCCAAATCGCGGATTTTGGCGAAGCAGTAACAGCGTCGTTAGCAACAGCCAAGCAGCACCTTCCCGAAGACCTCGTTGTTGAGCGTATTTCCAATCAACCCGAGCAAGTTGCCGAAAATATTGATTTATTTATGACGGCCTTGATTGAAGCAGTCGTGCTCGTGGTTATCATTTCATTTTTGGGTTTCTGGGAATGGCGCTCTGCACTGCTTATGATGCTCTGCATCCCGATAACACTAGCGATGACGTTCGGGGTTATTGATCTACTTGGAATTCAGTTACAACAGGTATCCATTGCGACACTCATAATTGCGCTCGGATTACTTATTGATGATCCTGTCGTTGCGGGCGATGCCATAAAGCGCGACTTAGCGGCCGGTCAACCGCGGAGTATAGCCTCATGGCTCGGTCCTACAAAATTGGCGCAGGCAATTTTATTCGCCACGATTACCAATGTTGTTGCTTATTTGCCGTTCTTGTTATTATCCGGCAATACGGGAGAATTCCTTTATAGTTTACCGGTAGTAATGGCAGCCGCCCTAATATGCTCCCGCCTCGTCTCCATGAGTTTTCTTCCATTTCTCGCGTATTATTTGTTACGCCCCTTGAAGAAGCGCGAACGGACAATGGAGGAACGCCGAGAAAAAGGATTTACCGGATTTTATTTTCGTCTAGGCAGCTTCCTCATAAACCACCGTAAGAAAGCTCTTCTCACTTCGTTCTTGTTCCTCGCCCTCATTATTCCTTTAAAGGATGTATTGAAAACATCCTTCTTCCCCGATGATGTCCAATATCTGTTTTATGCCGACGTCCGTTTGAGAAACGATGCGACTATTTCCGAAACACAAGAAGTCGTTGTAAAAGCAGAAAAAATTATCCAGAAAGTGGCCAATGAATTTGGTGATCAACTTGGATCCGAAGGCGGAGGTGATCCGCTTGAATCCATAGCGACATTTCTGGGAGGTGGGGCTCCCCGGTTTTGGTTCTCCGTCACGCCAAAACTTCACCAACGAAACTATGCCCAGTTGGTGATGCGCGTGAATGACAAAGATCTAACAGCAAAACTAATTGTCCCTCTCCAAAAAGCTTTGAGCAAGCAGATATCTGGCGCCATCATCGACGTCCGCCAATTACAGACTAATCCAGTTCCTTACCCCATCGACATACGGTTAGCAGCAAAATCTGCCGTCCAGTCTGAAGGCCCTGAATCCGAACAGGAAATTAGAACGCTCCGTCTTTTGGCGGCAGAACTTGTCAGCATCCTACGAAATGCACCCAACGCGACAAGAGCCCGAGATGATTGGGGCCCAGAATCTTTACGCCTCAAACTTGACATTGATTCAGATCGCGCCTTCCTGGCAGGCGTGACGAACCAAGACATCGCTGCCTCATCTTCAGGCGGGTTAAATGGCAATCAGGTCACGACACTCCAAAGGGGAGACAAAAATATTCCTGTCGTTACTATTTTGCAGCCTGAAGAACGGGCGCAAATATCAGATCTGGAAAATCTCTACGTCTTTTCCTCGCAAAACAGCAACAAAATACCGCTCGAGCAAATTGCCAGCGTCCATTATGATCTCCACACTGAGAGAGTCCGGCATCTTGAGCATTTTCGCACAATGAATATCCGAGCTTTCCCCGTTGCTGGCGTTCTCCCTTCTGAAGTTATGGCGCTAGTAGATGAAGAGCTTGCTGGCTTTCAAAATAGATTACCTCCAGGATTCGAGATGGAGATCTCAGGTGAACAAGCAAATGCGCAGCATGGATTTAAAGAGCTCACTAAAGTAATGGGTATCTCGACCGGGTTAATTTTCCTGGCCTTGGTATTCCAGTTTCGCAATGCCGTTAAGCCGTTGATTGTTTTGGCTTCTGTCCCTTATGGCGTTATTGGCGCATTGATCGCCCTGGCATTAACTAAAAGCCCGTTCGGCTTTATGGCATTTCTGGGTATTGTTGCCTTGATCGGTGTTATTGTCAGTCACGTTATCGTTCTGTTTGATTTCATTGAGGAAATGCGGGAAAAAGGTGAGCCTCTTCAACTGGCATTGCTTGATGCAGGTATTGTTCGACTCAGGCCGGTTTTAATAACAGTCGGCGCTACAGTATTTGCGTTGGGACCGCTTGCACTGCATGGTGGGCCATTATGGCAGCCCTTGTGCTTTGCACAAATTGGTGGACTAACTGTCGCGACTTTTACGACACTTCTTCTGGTCCCGATTATTTATTCGATATTTGTTTTAGATTTAAAAATTGTTTCGTGGAACAGCTCGGAAACTTCTTCTGCGTGATCAATTTCTCACGGTCAAAATATTGTGTAAACTCCTAGAATAGTGGTTAAAAAAGCGCTATGTTCGCCGGAGAAATCGGTTTTAACGGGTATATTGCGATTTCTCCTTTTTATGCACTCTTCCTTGGAGTTTGAGATTGTGACGGAATTTAATTGATGAGGAACAAAAAGACGGACAAGCTTTGCTTGCTTTTCCTCAGTATTTTTGTAAGTCAAGCTTTCGCAATAAACGCGTCTTTCGCAGATTCTCCCAACGTTATGAAATGCAGTCATCAACTGCCCCCTGAACATCATATTGCCAAAGTCATCGATCAATGGGCGGCGGAGATCGAAGCATTGTCTGGCGAGGAAATTGACGTTCAAGTGTTTGGTGCCAGTAGCTTGGAAAAACCTGCTGAAAATGCGTCCACCGTCGCGGCGGGTGACGTCCAGTGCGGCTTCACACTGAACAGGCAATGGGGCAGTAACTTACCCCTAATGAACGTAACGCTAAACCCTTTTACTTTTGATCATCTCGACAAGTTAAAAAAATGGAATTCGTCGGAAGCGGCTGCAATTTTAGAGCGCGAACTGCTGACCAAAGGGCTTAAGAATGTCACATGGCTTTTTTCCAGTTGGCAGACAGTGCTTGCAACCGATCGAAACCTTCTGTCAAAGTTGGCCGATTTTGAAGGGGTAAAAATCCAGGGTATTGGCCCAATAGCAGATGCGAGTTTACGCGCTTTAGGGGCCGTTCCCATAGATGTTTCAGGGGAGAAAGCCTATGACGCATTGAAAGAAAAAGAAATTGATATTGGTGTCGCCAGTTTCTCGGAAACGATCGGCAACAACTATTTTTCTTTACAAGATCAAGCCATTGTTCTGCCTCTTTATAGCCAAATATTCCATGGCTATGTTAATGCGGACTGGTATGCCGGTTTATCCGAAAAAAGTAAAAATGCGATCGCGGAAGCTGGGAAATCCGCGGCCCTTTGGGCCATTGAAGCTTCCGAAATTTCAGCCGCGGCAGCACCGCAAATACTGGAAGAGAATGGCATGAAAGTTCGGAGGGCCACGGAAATTGAGATCACAAACCTTAAAGCAAAAATGAGACCCGCTTTCGCGGCCTCATTTCAGGATGCAACCGGTAGTGAAGGCACGTCTCTTCTCAAATTGATTAACGGCTTATAAAAACGTTTCGAAGCATGGATTACCATGTCACCGTTCTACGGCGTCGTAAGTGCAACTGACAAAAGTCCCGACATTGCTACCTGCCCACACTCATCCGCCTCCGCCTTTATCTCCTTAAGTCTTTGGATGTTTTCTGCATTTTCTCCATTTACACCTATGTCAGCCAGAGAGCGCCCGACTTCTATGTAAAAATCAGACCACCCTAAAGGTTCGCGTGCTGTAATATCCTCCAGAGCGTCTGCATAACGAATTACTTCGTGCCATTCTTGCTGCTGTGCGCAGCTTTCGATAGCAAATGCATAAAAGAAAAAGTAGTTATGACTGATCACGCTGGACTGCAATATCCGATTTCCCTCATCCAGTGCCCATCGACGATCCTCTTCGTTCACGGCTACTTGCGCAGCCGCTCCCAGTGTCCAAGGACCCATAAAGCCTTCGCCAGTTTCACGGCAAATTTTAAAAGCGGCGCGGCAAGTCTCCATAGCCGCATCCGGGTCTTTTTCAACATGAAATTGGTATCTTGCATGGCAAATCATTGAGGCAGGTTGAAAAAGGGCGGAGTCCATTTTTAATGTTGCCTCCCGACTCTGTTTACCCTGCTGTTTCATCGCTTCAAAATCGCGCTGACAAAACATAATTTCGAGTAAACACATATGACCAATCAAACCAGCGCGTTTATCAGAAGTCGCAATCGCCTTTTCAATTGCCTCCTTCGCCACCTCTACCGCCAGATCAAGGTTATTTAGAAACAACGCTGTCCAGGCGATCATCGGCATGTTGGCAACGGCGATGCGCGCGAATTCATGTTTTTCAGCTAATTCAACACATTGTTTGAAATACTGATGAGCGGTTCGCATGCGTCCGGCCCCATAAGATGCATCGCCTAATCCGCCCAAAGCTCGGGCTTCTCCTTCGAATGATCCAATTTCTTTCGCATATTGCAAAGAAATCTTATGCTCCTCCATACATTCTTTAATCATGCTCCTGGGGAAATAAATATTTCCTCGCAAGAAGTGTATTTCTGCCAAAATCTCAATAAACCGGTTTTTAAGAGCAATATTTTGAATTTTGGTAAGGCAAGTTAAGGCGTCATCAGAACGATCAACTATTCTCAATGCCGTGGCCAGGCCAACATGCGCCCGGCAAAACTGTTCCTCGGTATCGTACAACTCTAGTGCTGTTTCAAACGACCGGATCGATTTATCTATTTCACTTAAGTGACGGCATAGATCGCCTTGCAAATATTGAAGCTCAAATTTAATTGTATCATCGCCAGGCAAAGCTATTCCGCGTTCGACTAACGATAAGGCTACGTCCGGCCGAAAAGCACGCAGTTGCAGTTTGGCGGCATCAAGATACGCCTGCGCCGCTGCCGGATCTTCGGCTTTTTCGAGATGTTCGGCCGTCAAAACAGAATCAGTCTTTCGAAAAAAAGCCGCCGCTTTCTTATGAAAAGACAGTCTTCTGGTATCTATGAGGGATGCATAAACTCCTTCGCGAATTAGCGCATGGGAAAATTGGAATCCGTCGGGTGTCGGCCTTATCAGCGCATTCCGCAATAAGTTTTCGGGATCGAAATCAGTTACCCCTAATAAAGCGCTAATGGCATCGGCTGAGAAGCGCTGTCCAAGAATTGATGCTGCTTGTAAGGTTTCTCGATCCGGCATCGTTAGTGTGTCTAGTCGAGCTTGAACTATTCCCTGTATTGTTCCCGGTATTTGATCCTTCTCTAAGTCATGTGCATTGCGCAGCAATTGATCGAGATAAAGTGGATTTCCCTCGGCGCGCGCGATGCAGGTTTGGATTAGCTGGTTATTCAGATTAGGGAATGCTTTTGCGATACCGGCGGCTTCCTCTGGATTTAGAGGGGAAAGTTCAACTGTAGTAAAAGACACATCGTCAAGTTCCGCCGCACGCGGATCGGCAAACGGATCTCCGTTGTTACGCGTGGTTAGGACCAATAGAACCGGGCAATCCGTCAGCACATGATAGATCTGCGCGACATGAGACAATATCACCGGCTCAGCCCAGTGAATATCCTCGACCTTCAACATAAGCGGTTTTTTTTGACCAATCGCCGCTATCATTTGTGCGACAGCTTCTTGCTTACCCATATTGCGAGCATCATTATCCATCGCATCATAAGTTCCCCCCAAAACAGCGGGCTGCGGTAAGTTAAGGAGATCATTTAGAAAAACACGCTGCGTTTCATCCAAAATTCCTTCAGAAATTACCCGCTCCAATGCCTCTCGCCGCTCTTTCTTGCGTCCTGCGGGGATAATCTCCAAAATGTCTCGAAGCAAGGAACGTATGGCGTCCTGACCTTTTGCTGTTCCAAAATCGAGAACCAAACCGGTATGGCAAGCAAATCCCTTTGCTATCGCTATTTTTCCAAATTCATCCGTCAGCCTCGTTTTACCTATGCCTGCTTCGCCGCGAATTACAAATATTTGGCCTGATTGGTCTTCAACGCATTGTTCCAAAGCAAGTGAGAATTGGTGCAAGTACCTTCGACGCCCAACAAAAGCATAAGGACTTGCGCCACGAAGACTAGATACACGCCCTAGTCTCCAGACAGATATTGATGCATTCAATCCATCAACAATCTTTTCGCCGAGCAACTCTCCGTGAAAACGATTGCCAAGCGCATTCTTTACGGCGGCTGATACAAGTGTTTGTCGAAACAAAGCTAAATCCGTCAATCTAACAGCAAGATTTACGCTATCTCCCGTAACTGTATAGGAGGACCCATTCTCATGGCCGGCGACGACTTGTCCAGAAGCAACGCCGATTTTGACTGTAAAGGCAGTTTTAAAATCCGCAGCCCTACGATGAATTTCAAGGGCAGCACGCAGCGCTCTTTCTGGATCATCCGTATGTGCAAGCGGCGCGCCGAAAACAATCATGACAGTGTTTCCAATCTGGCTATCAATCGTTCCTCCGAACTCCGTACCTACATTTTCGATGCACTCGAAACTGCTACTTAGTTTTTCTTGATGTTGTTGGTCAGCATCCGCGACGAAAGGTAAGGTTGCCTCGTCAATTTGGGCATATAAAATTGTAACCTGCCGATGAATGAGCTGAAGGCCTGAATTACGTCCGTCGCCCTCATTCTGGGCTGCGACATACTGGGCAATGGATGACATCATTTTCCGCCGACTACCCAACGGCACACCGAGTTCAGCCAAATCACCATCAGTCAAGAAAGGAAGAGCGGCCATATCCACCGCATTCTCTAAAAAGCTATCTGTATGCTTTTCAAATCCGTTCCGGTGCAGCCATTTACCGATGTCATCTGCCATTTACTTTATACCCTGTAGATTATTCTCTCCAATACACATGAATTTTCAGAGAACTATATTCAATCATTATCGTGTTTCAACTTTGTCCCAATTGTTTCAAGAAATTCGCAAGTCACCTGCACATTACTCTGATGGGACGCTAGCCGTATAGTTCGGGTCGCGAATGTCACGTTTTCCCGCGTCCATATCAGCCATATCGGATAAGGCGCGTGTATCGACCATCAGATCGCAAAACAAAGTTCTCTCCTTCGCCAAACCTTCATCAATTGGTGTGATTGCAGCTCCCCGCACAAGTTTTTTGATATGACCAAATGCACGTGGTGACTTATTTGCCAGTGCCTCGGCAACTTTCATTGCCTTGGCAACAACATCCCCATTTACGCAATAAGCGGCAAGACCAATTTCCTTAGCTTCACGAGGGCTTATGGTTCGCCCGAGAAGCTCCAATTCCAAAGCCCGAGATTCCCCTATCAATCGAGGAAGCCGTTGAGTACCACCCGCTCCTGGTAAAATACCTAAGTTTATTTCAGGCAGTCCAAGATCATAGGGGCCGTCTTTCACCAGCCTAATATCACAGGCTAACGTGAGTTCAAATCCTCCTCCCATAGCGCTTCCGTTGATCGCCGCAATAAACGCCTTGGGCATTTCTTCCATTCGGCGAAAACAACTATGCAAGATGGCTTCCGGTACAGGACGGGCAGGATCAAATGTCATGCCTTTTGCAGCCATGGATTGACTCCGTTTATACAATAAAGACACATCATAATGCCGGATGAAGACATCTTCCAGGCCACCCGTGAATACAATAGAACGGATGTTGTCATCTTTTTCGACGTCGTCCAGAAAAGACTCGAGTTCAACTTCCGTGTGTCCATCCATATACCCATTCGGCGGATTATGAAATTTCACTAAAGCAATTGGGCCAATTTTTTCGACTGACATTTGTGGCATTTTTTATTCTCCGGTTACAATGTCATGTATTTCATTTAACCAAACGGGCGATTGCGCGAGGTCAATAAATTTTTTCTCATCTTCAAGCAAAACCCGACCTGCTTCGCGGCCTGCTTCCGATGTAGAGGCAGCTTCAAGGTCCGCCCGGCTTCGCCACCACATCTCGGCGATACCGTCATACGCTTGAGGTGCACCCCGTACTGCTGCAAGTGCCACCCCCATTTCAGAGTGCTGACGATGTAATTGAGTGTATTTCCAAGTTCCCAATGCTTTTTCGAAAGATCGAACAAGCGGACCATGACTGTTGAGCCAATAGTCGTAGAAATCTTCTTCTGTCAAATCTGCTCGTTTACGAAGGCAAAATGTTAGTTTGATTGGCGGGCTATCTGACATATTTAGATTCCGCCAATTGTGTTTGGTTCGGTGAGCAGTATCTTTCCCGATCTATGTGGTTTTGCCGCATGGGCAACTGCCTGTTTCACGTCATCAAGAGGATATTTGGCTTCTATTGCACCCGAAATTACACCTTCCATGACAAGAGGAATGAGTGCTCCGTACATGGAGAGAATATCATCACGTGATGCCGTTTTGAACCAATCGGCCAGCCAGAACCCCTTTAATTCAATGCGCCGAAACACCAAATCAAAAGGATCTACTTTGCAGGGCTCTCCACTCAACAAACCATAATTTACGACATACCCGCCATCTGCGAGGCATTTTGCGAGTTGATTACTTGCGTATCCGCCAACCGCATCGAGTGCAAGTTTCGGAAGCTCCCCACCGGTTTGAAGTGACATTTCTTCACTCATTTTGACGGCATCCGTTTTTTCATCAGCAACTATTACGACATCAGCACCATCCGCTTTTAACATTTCGACAACATCCGCCCGTCGCGCAATCGCAATGACCTTCAAGTTCTTCCGCTTAGCTATTTTAATTACATATCGACCGACAGCTGAATTACTAGCGTTTTGAATGACCCAATCCCCGTCTTTAAGGGAGACCAATGACGTAAGCATAATTTCTGCTGTCGCCGGATTTGCCTTTATCATAGCTGCTTGATCAATATCAATATCCGCGGGAAGAGGAATGACTGCGCCTTCACGGCACATCATGCTTTCCCGCCATGCGCCTCCCCCAAAGGGCAGCACCAAATCCCCTGCTTGCAAATTTTTTACTGCCGGTCCAATCTTGATTATACGACCAACGCCTTCCGCACCGGGAATATTTGGCAGTTCAGGTCTGATGCCATAATCTCCCTCTATGGTCAGAATATCAGCAGGGTTGATTGACATGGCCAGCATTTTAACTACGAGCTGATCTCCTTCGGGATTCGAAATGTCAGGCTGTTCTGCGAGTTCAATAACCTTGGCGGCCGGTCCAAATTGGTGAAATTGAGCGATCTTGACCATAGATTTTTTCCTTTTTTATTTTATGTGTCCAGTTGCACGCGAAAAAGACCAACAATCCGGCGGGCTATTTCTTCGGGGCTATCTTTTCCCGGTTGATACCAATTGACCGTTGCATTCAACGCGCCAAACAAGGCAAAGCGCAAATATTTTTTATTGTCGTTTGTGAGATTGGGTAATCGATCAATGAAGGCAATAAACATTTTTTCGTAATCATTCCGATGAACTATGAGACGTATATTCAGTTCCGAAGTGCCTTTGGGAATGGTTTCAGCAACAACAACAGAGAAAAAATCATCTTCCAAAAGAGATGTCAGATGCGCTGCTGCTGCGGCTTCTAATTTATCCCATGGGCGGCCTTGCGTCACAACTGCAGTTTCAACACTAGTTTTGATACGCCGTACACCCTCCATATAAACTTCTTCGAAGAGTGTCTCTTTAGAACCAAAGAAATGATAGAGTGAGCTGGGTTGGACATTGGCTGCGCTCGCGATGTCGCGCACTGAACCCGCATCAAAACCTTTTCTGGCGAATACATTTGCTGCCGCATTCAGCAATTCTAAACGTCGATGTTCCAACCTTGGTCTACCAACGGTGCGATTGCTGAGCATTCTTGTTGCCTGAAAATAATTTATTTAACGAACGTTCAGTATATTCGCTCACCGATAATTGGCAACAGCCTTGAGATTTCATTAACCATGTCTGGGATAAAATAGGCGTAAGATATATAGTCGTTATGTATCGGATTATTGCTGGTTATCGCTATTTAGACGTAACGATTTGAGGAGATCTTGGTAAATGGACAAGAATTGGGCCGAATTGGAGGCCTACTACGAACAAGTGAAACTATCGCGGATATCCGATTTTTTCGATCAGGATCCGAACCGCTTTAACGCTTTTTCGGTCGGGTTTGACGACATTTTGATGGATTTCTCTAAAACCACAATTGATCCAACTTCATACAGTCTTCTAGTTAATCTCGCGCAGGCCGCCAATATTGAGCAGAAAAGGGATAATATGTTCACAGGTCTGGAAATAAACCAGACTGAAGGCCGAGCGGTTTTGCATACGGCTCTACGCAATCTAAGGGCTAAACCGATTTATGCCGACGGCGTAGATATCATGCCGAACGTGTTGTCCAATTTCGAGTTGACTAAGAAATTCGCGAACGCCGTGAGAAGCGGTGAAATTTCAGCGTCGGATGGCGCTCCCTTTACGGATATTGTGAATATTGGTATCGGTGGGTCTGATTTAGGCCCCGCAATGGTAACTGGCGCCTTAGCGCCCTACCATGACGGCCCTCGTTGTCACTTTGTCTCTAATGTTGATGGAGCACAAATCGCCGATGTCCTTGGTCTTCTAGACCCGGCACGAACTCTTTTTATTGTCGCATCAAAAACTTTTACGACTATCGAAACGATGACGAACGCAAATACGGCGAGAAATTGGGCCCATGCAGCGCTGGGCGAAACCGCTAAGCAACATTTTGCCGCAGTTTCCACGTCGCTCGAAAAAACAACGGCTTTCGGCATTAATCCAAATTATGTCTTTGGTTTTGAAGATTGGGTTGGTGGTCGCTATTCCGTATGGGGCCCTATTGGCCTGAGTGTCATGCTTGCCATTGGCCCAGAAGCCTTTACAGAATTTCTTTTGGGCGCACAGGATATGGATATCCATTTCCAAACAACGCGGCTTCAAGAGAATATGCCTGTCTTGCTCGCATTGATCGGTATTTGGCATAATAATATCTGTGGATATGGCAGTCGAGCGATTTTGCCCTATGACCAACGTCTGGCCCGACTACCGGCATATTTGCAGCAGCTTGATATGGAAAGCAATGGCAAACGCGTCGACATGGACGGCAAATTAATATCCAGAAATACTGGGCCTATTATCTGGGGTGAACCCGGAACTAACGGCCAGCATGCCTTCTATCAATTATTGCATCAAGGATCACATATTGTGCCTTGTGAATTCTTAGTTGCCGCACAATCTCACGAATCTGATCTCGAAACTCACCATCAACTGCTGCTTGCAAATTGCTTGGCACAATCGGAAGCCTTGATGAGTGGGCGGAGTCAGGAAGAAGCGAAATCTCTCTTGTGTTTAAAGGGAACTCATACAGATTTGGACAGCGCAGCCGCCCATAGAACATTCCCGGGCAATCGCCCTTCCATTACGTTGCTATACAAAAAGCTTACGCCACGTACATTGGGTCAGATCTTAGCTTTATATGAGCACAGGGTTTTCGTTGAAGGCGCCATCTGGGGACTCAACTCCTTTGATCAATGGGGTGTCGAGCTTGGAAAGGAACTTGCCTCCGACCTATTACCGTTAATTAAAACTGGCAAAGGTTCAGAAGAAAAAAGTGGTTCTACTGACGGGCTTCTAAAAGCTATGACGAGATTGCGACAAGGATAAAATTTCTAATCCAGCAAATGACAAGATGCCAGATGACCGTTACCACGATCAATGAGTGGTGGTTCTTCATGATGGCATTTGTCCATTGCAACGGGACATCTTCCCGCAAATCGGCATCCTTTTGGCAGGTTAATGGGGCTTGGTGGATCCCCCATAAGCCGAACGCGTTCTTCGCTACCGTCGCGTGCCCGCGCTTTCGGAACAGCAGAAAGCAAAGCTTTTGTGTAGGGGTGCTGTGGATTTTTAAAGAGGGATATTCGGTCTGCCTGTTCTACAATCTGCCCCAAATACATCACGGCTACATGATCACAAAGATGTTGCACAACACCGAGATCATGGCTGATAAATAGATACGTCAGGCCAAGATCTTCTTGCAGTTTGCGCATCAAATTGAGGATTTGCGCCTGCACAGCAACATCGAGCGCGGACACCGGCTCGTCACAGACAATCAGATCCGGTTTGGTGGACAAAGCTCTGGCCAAACCGACACGCTGTCGTTGGCCGCCTGAAAATTGATGTGGAAAGAGAGTTGTCAGTTCTGGCCGCAAGCCTACTTGAACAAACAAGTCACGGACCATTTGATCCCGCTCAGATTCTTCACCAATATCCATAAGATCAAGCGGCTCACGAACAATTTCGCCAACGCGCTGACGTGGGTCCAATGAAGAATACGGATCCTGAAAGATCATTTGAAAGCGCCGACGGGATATTCTGAGATCATCTTTTTCAAGAGAACTGATTTCCAAATCATCAAGCCGGATATTTCCTGCCGTTATTGGAACCAATCGTAATACTGCGAGCGCCGTCGTCGTTTTACCGGATCCGCTCTCACCAACAATCCCAAGTGTCTTTCCCTTCGGTACCGAAAAGCTGACGCCATCGACCGCATGAACAATCATGCTTTTCTTGAACAGTTTTTTTCCGCCAAAATGAACCTTAAGATCGCGAACTTCGAGAAGGGCTTCTGCGCTCATACCGCCACCACATATTTAACATTATAACAGGCAACTGAGTGTCCCTCAGCAACGGCTTCTATGAGAGGTTGCTGCTCCTCACATTCCGGCGTTTTATAAGCGCATCTGTCTGCAAAGGCGCACCCCTTACCCAAATCAATCAAGGATGGAACGACCCCCTTAATCTCGCTTAAATAAGGTCGTACTTCACTGGGATTGTCTTCAAGGTGCGGCACACAGGCAATCAGTCCGCGAGTGTACGGATGCTGCGGGTTGGTCAGAATTTCATTGGTAGGGCCGGATTCGATAATATGTCCAGCATACATAACCGCGACCCGATCCGCCAATTCTGCTATCGCACCCATATCATGGGTAATCATGATAATCGCCGTGCCGGTTTCTTTTTGCAGATCTTTAAGAAGGTCAAATATCTGAGCTTGAACCGTGACGTCCAGTGCGGTCGTCGGCTCATCTGCGATCAAAACCCGTGGATGGCACGATAAGGCCATGGCAATCATCACCCGCTGCCGCATGCCACCCGATAGTTCATGGGGATAAGAACTTGCCCGCATTTCAGGTTCCGGAATGCCAACTTTTGTCAACATCTCGACAGCCCGTTGCCAGGCCTCTGCCTTTGTGACGTCCTCATGGAGGAGAACACATTCCGCAATTTGATCACCGACATTAAATACCGGATTCAAAGATGTCATCGGTTCCTGAAAGATCATAGAAATTATGCCGCCACGGATTTCACGCATCCGTTTATTGGATGCCGTCGTAAGTTCTTCACCTTCCAGGGAGATCGACCCTCCGGTCACGTTACCAGGCGGGCTTGGAACCAACCCCATTACCGAAAGCGCCGTCATACTTTTACCGCAACCAGATTCACCGACGATACCGAGAATTTCGCCATTCAACAATTCAAGCGACACATGGTTAAGAACCCGCGCATTGCCGGCCCGCGTCTTAAAATCCACGACCAGATTTTTAATCGATAACATCGCAGCCATCAGCGTTCCCTCAATTTCGGATTAAAGGCATCATTCAGTCCATCACCAACCAGACTGAAACTGAGAACTGTCAGGAAAATCATAAATCCGGGGAATGTCACGGACCACCAGGCATCCAGAATATACTCACGACCCGCCCCGATCATCAGCCCCCAGCTGAAAACATTCGGATCGCCCAGGCCTAAGAAACTCAACCCGGCCTCAAACAGAATGGCGATACCAATAGTAAGAGTGGCGGATACGATCAGAGGTGCCAAGGCATTGGGCAGAATAACCCGCCACATGATGCGGCTATCTTTCGCACCCACGGATCGGGCAGCATTAACATATTCGAGACTGCGAATACGGAAGAATTCCGCTCGAGTCAAACGAGCCGTTGTTGGCCAGCTGACGATCCCTATGGCGAAGGACACCACGTATATTGTCGGCGAGAATAGAGTAACCAAAACCATGGCGAACAAAAGGGCGGGAAGTACCTGAAAAAATTCTGTAAGGCGCATAAGGGCTTCATCCACGGCACCGCGGTAGAAACCGGCAAAAGCTCCGACCAAAATTCCAATGGTAACTGTTATAAATCCGGCTGCCAGCCCGACAAACAAGGTAGCCGATCCTCCTTGAATAAGGCCTGCCAGCATGTCACGCCCAAGGTAATCGGTTCCCAAGGGAGCCACTTCGGTTTGGCCCGGAGCTGTCAATGGCGCCCAAACAATCTCAAAGGGGTCAACGGGATATAAAAATGGTCCCAAATAGGTGAATAGGACGACAATAATGAGTAGAAAAAACCCCAGCATGCCGGCCCAGCTTTGCCGGAAAGCACGAAGGGCCTCGCGTACCGGGCTTTGTGCTTGAACGATATCGGGTGCATCGACTGCGGCCACATTAACCTCCCGATCGGATACGTGGATCGACAAGTCGATACACAAAATCCGTCACTAGATTCGCCAATATCACAAGAACTGACGAGAAAAACAAAATTCCCAATACTGTGGGATAATCGCGCGCTAGAATTGAATCAAACGCCAAGGTACCGAGACCCGGCCAGCTAAACACTGTTTCAACCAATACGGCGCCGGAAATAATACTTCCAAACTGCAAACCAGCGATAGTGACAACCGGTAAAATAGCGTTGCGAAGCGCGTGATGACCATAAACCTTGGTTTCCGCTACACCTTTTGCCCGAGCTGTCCGGATATAATCGGAGCTCAGAATTTCCAACATACTGGCACGGGTAAGCCGCGCATATTGGGCGAGATAGACAATGCCAAGGGTCAATGCAGGAAGAACCAGATGATGGGCTACATCCAAGATATAGCCAAAAAACCCGGTATCCTTTGTGATATCGAACATATTGGATATGGGGAAAATCGGATACACCCAGGCAAACAGGATGACCAGCATGAGGCCTGTCCAGAAAATCGGCGCGGAATAACCAATCACCGATACCAGTGTGACCAATCCACTAACAATGCCTTTCGGCTTGTGTGATGCCAGAACACCGAGCATGGTGCCAACAAAAATTGCGAAGAGCAGCGCCGTCGTCACCAATAATATGGTGGCGCCGGCTCGTCCCAAAACAAGATCAAGGACAGGAGCATTATAGAAAAACGACTGCCCCAAATCTCCCTGCAAGGCGCGCCCCAGATAGACCCCAAGTTGGACATAAATTGGTTTATCCAAGCCATAGGTCTTACGGATATCCGCCATCATTTCCTCTGTGGCGCCCCCCATTTCACCGGCGATTACGTCAGCGGGATCTCCGGGAGCCGCATGAATCAAAAGGAAATTAAGGACAAGGACTGCAAGGATTAGAAGAAATGCGTGTAATAGCCGGCGAGCAACCATCATGACCATATTCATGATAGAATTACCCGCCGATTATATAAGTGAACTGACGTCATCTTATTTCAAGAAAACTTCATCCATCGGTGCCATGGCGCCCCAAATTGTCATCGGAGGGTTGCCAACTTTTTTGCTGTAGGCTGTGTGATAAGGCAGGACATTGAGGTAAGCGATCGGTGCTTCGTCAACAATAATTTCCTGAGCTTGGTTATACAGCGCAATCCGTTTGGCTTGATCCAACTCGGATCCAGCTTGCAGCAGCAGAGCATCGACTTCTTCGTTACAATAACTCTGTGTATTTGACCAGATCACACCTTTTTTGATGTTGTCGCAAAGATAAGTACGGTGAACACCAATAACCGGATCGCCCCAGTTAAAGACGATGTCCATGCTCATATCAAAATCATGACCACTTACCCTTTTCGCCCATGTTGGAAAATCCGGGGATGCCCGCAAATCAACGGCGATACCGGCCTTTTTAAGCTGAGGCTTTAGATATTCCGCCACACCTTTTTGCAATTCCGAACCATTAGGAATGTAATCAACGGTCAGTTTAAAGCGCATGCCATCCGCATCGCGCGGGAAACCAGCTTCATCTAGCAGGGCATTGGCTTTATCCAGATCAAGATCATACTTTTGCGCATTTGCCGCATAAAATGGGCTGCCTGGGACAATTGGTCCAGTAGCCGCTTTTGACTGTCCACCAAGTAACGCATTGACGACAAAGTTACGATCGATTGCATATGCGATCGCCTGACGTACGCGTTTATCTTTCAAATATTCGTTCTTCGTATTAAATTCCAGCCAATTAAGCGGTCCAACAGCTTCGTAGCCTCTATCCGTAACAATCACATTGTCACTTTTCTTCAGCCGCGCGATATCTTTCGATGTCCCGAGGAACGGATACATAGTGACTTCACCTTTATCGGTAGCGAGCGCCAAACTTGTTGGATCCTTGTAGTTCTTGATAATAATCTTATCGAGATATGGGCGGCCTTCAATAAAGTAATCCGGGTTCTTTTCCAGGATAATATATTCACCAGGCTTGAATTCAGAGAATTTGAAAGGACCAGAACCGACAGGCGCGCTATTGGCAGGATGAGTTTTTGCATCCTGCCCATCGCCGTAAACATGCTTTGGTATAATCGGTAGTAAGGCACTCGACATTGCTAAGAAAGCTGCCGGATGCGGTTTGTCGAAATTGATCACCGCAGTATTCGCATCAGGTGTATCAACGCCGGTCACAGGCGCGAACATGGATTTAAAGGGATGGTTGTCTTTCACCGTTTGAAGTGAAAAAGCCACATCTTCCGATGTAACGGGTTTTCCATCATGGAATCTGGCATTTTTACGCAAATTCAGAGTAATGCTCTTGCCATCATCGGAAACGGACCAGCTTTCCGCCAGATACGGTTGTGGTTGCCAGTTTTCGTCAAATCGTAATGGTGTCGCGAAAATTTGCGTTCCCGGAACCGCTGTCGCAATACCGGACTGGACGGCTGGATTAAGATGCCGCGCCTTCTGTGTTGTGCCGATAACGAGTGTTCCGCCACTTTTGCCTTCTTCGGCCTGGGTTAGCGTTGCGCCACCAGCCGTTGCTATCATGGCTACCGCAGCCGCGATAATTCCAAACTTCTTCATCCCTGCCTCCTGTTACATTCTATTTTTTTGTCTTTCATTTTGTAAACTTACGCTAAATCAACGGCTATCATTCGTAAAATATATTTTTACGCTTTTATTAAAACATTTATTAGAGGATTGGTCCGTTTTTACCTTCAGGTAAAGTTGCCATATTGAAGGCTCCGCTTTCGCGAAGCCGGATACAGGTTTCAATGACCACCTGATCCACACTGCTTAAATAGGCATCCGTGCGATGCAGAATGCCGTACTCCACAGCCTGGTACCCTGACGTCATGGGAATACGGACAATATCGCCGACCGTGTATTGCTGTTTTTGCAAGGGTCGCAGATTAAAAACAGAAAACCCCATACCTGCAGCCACCATGCTGCGGACCATTTCCGATGTCTGAGAAGAATAGGCGACTTTTGGCGTTAAATTATCTTGGCTAAACAAGCCAAACATGTATTCCCGAGTTTGATCCAAATCCAAGAGAACCATGGGGTCATTGCTCACATCTTTCAGTGATAGTGAACTTTGATTAGCTAACGGATGATCGTGCGGCAGAACAATATGCGGGGGCGCTGTAAAAAGCGAAATAAATGAAATGCTGGCGTCCAGGTTGGTATTTGCGCCAATAACCAGATCAATCTCGTTATCAATTACCTGACGCATATTTTTTACTGTATCGCCTTCTGTGAGATGAATGGAGATACCCGGATGATTATCCGCAACAGATTTTGTTATAAGCGGCAATAAAATAGGTGCCGCTGGTGTAAAACACCCCAGTCGGATAGCGCCGTTAATAGCTTTCGCCTGTTCGTCGACAGCTTCTTCAAAAGTAACATGAGCTTTCAAGAGTTGGCGGGCATTGGACAAAAAGCCATGACCGAACTGCGTAATAGATATGCCCTTTGACGGTAGCCGAGAGAATATTTTTTTCTGACTCTGCTCTTCAATCGCATCGATGGCGGATGAAATGGAAGAAGGGGAGATATTCAACGATTTTGCTGCACCGGTTATGGATTTCTGACGCGCAGCGACATCTATATATTTCAATTGCTTCAGCGTATACCGCATCCATTCCTCTATTTTTTGTAAGAATACCCGCAGAATAAACTATTTTTCAGAGGTTAATGCGCCACCTAAACTCTGTCCAACTAAAAAACGTCAAAAAGGAAGATCACGTTGTCGACAGTCATCGTATTCAAAGCGAAAAAAATCATCACCATGAATCCGGCAAACCCAGTTGCCACATATGTTGCGGTACGCGAAGGCAAAGTACTCGCTGCTGGAACTGAAGAGGATATTGCCGGTTGGGG
Organism: Sneathiella sp.; assembly: GCF_036960985.1. Taxonomy (NCBI): domain Bacteria; kingdom Pseudomonadati; phylum Pseudomonadota; class Alphaproteobacteria; order Sneathiellales; family Sneathiellaceae; genus Sneathiella; species Sneathiella sp. The sequence goes on from NZ_JBALWD010000021.1 coordinate 50,986, forward strand.
CGATTATACCTTGGATGAAACATTTGCGGATAAAGTGTTGATGCCTGGCTTTATTGAAGGGCACTGCCATTTAATGGCAGGTGGAATCTGGCAATTCATCTATCTTGGATATCAGGATCGCATCGACCCCGATGGGAAGCATTGGCCGGGTGTGAAAACCCTGGAGGATGTATTGGCGCGGCTAAAGGAAGCCGAAGCAAAACTTGATCCTGAAGAACCACTAATTGCTTGGGGCTTTGATCCTATTTTCCTCATGGATCGCCGGCTCGATAAAAACGACCTGAATTCTGTAAGCACCAATCGTTCTATTGCGGTTGTTCATTCAAACTTTCATTTGATGACGGTAAATTCCACCGCTTTGAAACTCGCCAATTATGTGGCAGATATGGGTGTCGACGGGATTGCCCTTGGGGATGACGGCACGCCAAATGGCGAGCTGCAGGAAATGGCCGCAATGTTCCCGATTATGCGGCGGCTAAATATCAATCTTCGCGAACTTGGTCGGGCACCAAACAGCATCAATGATTTCGGTAAAGTTTGTAATCGCGTCGGAGTGACGACCGCCGCTGATTTAATCAACGATCTCCCCGATGAAGATGTCGCAGTAATGACAGATATTACGTCTACTAAAGACTATCCTATTCGCTTACTTTCCATGCTCAATGGATTGGCCCAATCAGCTGATGAAACGCGCATACGGGCGCTCGAATTAGCAACGAAAAGTACAGATAAACTGCGTTTGGGTGGCGTCAAGATTGTCACCGACGGATCTATTCAGGGCTTTACTGCCCGGGTCCGTTGGCCGGGCCATTACAACGGTGCTCCAAACGGCATATGGAATATCGTCCCTGATCAATTGAACGAACTCGTCTCCATTCTAAATGATGCGGGCGTACAAATGCATATTCATACCAATGGCGATGAAGCCATAGAAGCCGCATTGGACGCCCTTGAGATTGCAAAAGTAAAGAATAACAGGCCGGACTTACGGCATGTATTACAACATTGCCAAATGGCGGACAGAGCCCAGTTTCGTAAAATGAACAGGCTTGGCGTCTGCGCCAATCTCTTTGCCAATCATCTATATTATTTTGGTGACAAACATTATGAGCTGACCATGGGCCCGGAACGAGCCCTGCGCATGGATGCTTGTCAGTCAGCCATCGACTTTAATGTCACTTTCACCATACATTCGGACGCGCCGGTGACCCCAATGGGACCACTCTTCACCGCTTGGTGCGCTGTAAACAGATTGACGGAAAGTGGCAGAGTTCTCGGTGAGTATGAAAAAATCACCGTCGAAGAATCTCTAGAAGCCATCACCCTCGGCGCTGCCAGCACTTTGCAGATGGATCACGAAGTTGGGTCAATTGAAATTGGCAAATGGGCTGACTTTGCTGTCCTCGAAGATGATCCTCTTACCATTGGCGCGGAAAAGCTCAAAGATGTCCGCGTATGGGGTACCGTACTTTCCGGGGACATTTTCAAGACACCATGACGACACGGGAGACACCGCTGCCTTTAACCGTTCTTTCAGGCTTTCTGGGAGCAGGCAAAACAACATTGGTCAATCACCTTCTACGGCACGCCAATGGTCAGAAAATACTTGTTCTGGTCAATGATTTTGGCAATCTTCCGATAGATAGAGATCTGATTGAGGCCGAAAACGGAAACTTACTGACATTGGCAAACGGGTGTGCCTGTTGCAGCATGGGAGGTGATCTGTTTGAAGCCTTTGTCACTGCACTGGAATTCGATCCTGCGCCGGACCAACTATTGATTGAAGCCAGCGGCGTCGCGGAACCGGCCCGTATTGCCAATTACGCCAAAGCGGAGCCGGATTTGCGGCTGAACGCTATTGTAACTGTCGTCGACGGAGAAAATTTTCTTTCTTCGGATCGAGATCATCGTGTGGAGCATGTGGTCCAAGAACAGATATCAAGCGCGCATCTTCTGCTCCTCAATAAGTGTGACAGGATAAACGACACTCGAAAGCAGAACGTTCTTAAGCAGTTGAAGCAACTCAACCCCTCTACCTCTGTCATTGAGATGGTCAAAGGACAAGTTCCCACAAACCTCGTTTTTGACATAGTCCCCATATCCAAATCCTCACAAGAAGTAATAACCAATCCGCACGATCATGGTGACATTTTTGAAAGCTGGTCCTTTCAGACCGACCAGGCTTTTCGACCAGCCGACTTACGTAAAATCCTCGAAGACCTGCCTCCATCAGTCCTGAGATTTAAGGGGATATTTCAGGCAAAGCCTACCTTCGAGCCTTGGACAGCACATAAAGTAGGATCACATATCGAAATTTCTCGCCATACGGGGTCCGCTTTATTGCCGCAACGAACTGAATTTGTTGCCATTGGCGCCAAGGGCGCGGACATATTGACATCACTTAATAAATCGTTCTCCGACGGGGCAACTTGAAGCAATTTCCGTCAGACAACTCGTTTTGCCTTCTTCTTGGAAGTAAGTAAAAATACTTTATTGAGAAAAACGCCATAACTTACCGGCATAAGTCGCTGCAACCGATCAAGAAGCCGGGCGTCACTTCCGATGAGAATCCGGCGTTTGTTCTTAACAACGCCGTCAAGAATAACTTCGGCAGCTTGCTCCGGTGTTGTTCGTGCGAGTGCGTCAAAGGTATTTGAAAATTCCTCAGCCGTCTGCTTTCCCGAAAAAGACCGCTTAAATCGTGCATTTTTGGCAATGTCTGTTAAAATTCCACCCGGATGAACGCAAGAAACGCCAACGCCTTTGCCACGAACTTCTTGCCCTAACGCCTCTGTAAAGCCGCGCACCGCAAATTTGCTGGCATTATAAGCACTTTGTCCCGGAACCGTTACCAGTCCGAAGAGACTTGAAATATTTATAAGATGTCCTTGGCGGCGACCTAAAAGATGCGGCAGGAAAGCTTTGCTGCCATGCACAACTCCCCAAAAATTAATATTCATAACCCAATGAAAGTCATCATATGTCATGGAATTAACGTTATCGACGACGGTGACACCGGCATTGTTGAACACCAAGTCAATACCGCCAAATTCTATAATGGTTGCTTCAGCCCAGTTCTCAACAGCTTCACGATTGCTGACATCTAGTTTGCTTGTTACATATCTGATATGTTGATTTTCGATCAATGTCGCTGTTTCTGCTAAGCCCTCTTCAGAAATATCGCTCAAGGCAAGGTTGCATCCATCGCTCGCCAGCTTGCGAGCCAAAGCGCGGCCAATACCCGAACCTGCACCTGTAATGGCTGCTGTTTTTCCTGCAAAATCCATAAATTATCCCTATTGCTTGATGGCTTTATTCCGCGCTGTTTCTTTTTGATTATCAATAAGTTTATTTTGCCGTTTGAAAAACTCTGACATGTTTTCGATCATGACCTGCACCTGCGAAAAGACGCCCGAGAGGGTAATAAAACCATGATATAGATCCTCATATTCCTGAAAGTAAACTTTGGCTCCTAAACCACTCAGAATATCTGAGATTTTTTTGCCGTCATCCCGCAAGGGATCAAATCCGCAAGTTAAAATCCATGTAGGAGGCATCCTGCCTTCTTGAGCAGAATCAAGAATAGCAAAGCGCGGGTCATCGAAGTTCGCTCCTTTAGGAAGGAAATGTTCCATAAACCATTCCAAAAGATCTCTATTCAGGACAATCTTTTCATCACCAAGCAATTGGCGGGAGTGAGACTCTTCTGCTGTAAAGATAGGCGGGTAAATCAATCCCATTGCCAATGGGACATGTCCTGCATTTGATTTCGATGCATCCGCCGCGACAAGCATCGCCAAAAAAGCGCCCGCGCTATCCCCAGCAACAGATACTTTCGCAGGATCTATATGAAGTAAATCGGCGTTTTGCTGTATCCATTCCCAACTTTGAAGAGCGTCTTCAAACGCTGCCGGAAATTTGTGCTCCGGCGCCAATCGATATTCCAGTGACAGAACATCAAATCTAGACTGCCGCGCGAGTTTTCTGCAGAATTTCTCGTAACCATCCAAACTACCTATTACAAACCCGCCGCCATGAAAAAAGAGTATACACGGGCGTCTCGCTGTGGATGTCTCATCAGAATAATGACGTATTTTAAGTTTACGGCTGCCCACAGGTATTTCGATATCCTTTACACTGGCAATCTCAACGGTCTTTCCATCAAAAAGCTCTACTGATTTATCAAAGCCTCTACGAACCAACTGGGGAGTCCAATGCTTTTTGGAGACGGTTAAACTATCCTGAAACTCAATCATGGCCTGAGCGCGCGGGTTCAACACTCGCCCATCCACGGTCAAAATCCGATCACCAATTTTTCGTCGCCAGTAGTCATCACTTGCATGCTGCAGCTTATGTCTCGTTGAGAAGAAGGTTGCATAAGCCGCAGCCATTTTCAGAACCTTGAACATTTTCCCATACCTTTAACATTTATTGTTCTCAATAATTCACAATCAATCAGGACATCGCTTTTAATATGATATTGAAATCCGCTTTGTTAAGCTGGCGTTTCTCACTTTTGAATCGACGCGCCGTATGTGGATAAAGTGTTCCAATACGTCCAGTTTCATCCTTATACCAGCTTTTACAATCGGTCGCCCAGACTGTTTGTTGAAGATCTTTCTGCATCGTATGATCGTAAGATATCGTTGCCTCATCCGTAGGTTCAATCAGTTTGGTGCGACCGGCTTCCTTTATACATTTCATAATAAATTTAATTTGCATTTCTATCATGAACACAACGGAAGTTGACCCGACACCTGTATTAGGTCCCGTCACAAAATAGGTGTTTGGAAAGCCCGGAACCATAGCACCATGATACGCAGAAGCCTCGTTCGCCCAGAGTTTTCGTAAGGAATGGCCATCGCGGCCAATCAGATCAATGGACGTCATTTGCTTTTGCAGATCAAATCCAGTGGTCAAGACAATTGCGTCCGCCTCATGATGTATGCCAGCTTCATCCACCACCGTTTTTCGAGTAATTTCTTGAATGCCCTCTGTGACCACTGACACGTTGTCACGGGTAAGGGCCGGGTAGAAATCATCGGAAATTAAGATGCGCTTACAACCAAGCTCATAGCTCGGTGTCAATTTTTCCTGTAGTTCGGGATCTTTGATCACCGTTTTCATATTGTCGTCAATAAATCGCACCGCGCGTGAACGCATCCAGGATTTTCGTTTGAACAAAGGTGCCCGCAACAAATCAAACCGCCAAAAAATCTTCCAGCGAAGCATTTTAAGGCGCAAGGAAGACCGGCGAAACGCATCTTTCTCGGCTTGAGTATAGGCCCGGTCCATTCGCAGCGATATATAGTTTGGGGTTCTTTGAAACATAATGACGTTTTCGGCTATTTCTGCCAATTTCGGAACGGCCTGAATGGCGCTCGCAGCACTTCCGATGACCACAATTTTTTTGTCTTTCAAATCGACATCATGACGCCATTGTGCGGTATGAAAAACCGGACCCTTAAAACCTTTCAATCCTGTGAATTCCGGAACGGACGGAATATTGAGACCTCCGGAACCAATGACAAGATGGCAAGCGCTATATTCACGGCCGTCAGGAAGGCGAACCGACCATAATTGATTTTGGTGGTTAAAGACAACTTGCTCAGTGCCGCTATCAAACTTGATATAGGGCGTCACGCCGAAATCATCAGCACATTTTTTAATATATGCCTGTATCTCCGGTTGCGGGGAGTATACGCGGGACCAATCTGGATTGGGAGCAAAAGAAAAACAGTAAAAATGGGACGGAACGTCACAGGCCGCACCAGGGTAGGAGTTCTTATGCCAAGTGCCGCCAATTTCCGTTTCTTTTTCCAGAATGACAAACTCAGTAATTCCGGCCTCAAGCAATTTCACGCCCATACACACGCCGGAAAACCCGGCCCCGATAATCAAAACATCCAATATTGTTGCATCGGATACGGGTCGCGCGTCGCCGGAGGTCTTCATTGAACCACTTCTTTGTTTTCTAAAGCCTTTTGCGCCGCCGCATCGAACGCAGTCACCAATTTTGAAAACAAATACTAGCGGAACATAAATTTAAGTCAAAGGTATTAAAAATTTCACTTTCCCGAGAAATTTACAGCTTTAGATCAATCAGTGACTGTGGGCCCAAGAAGCAAATTTTCGGCTGTTTTCAGGAGTTCTTTCATCATACCATCACCTTCCCAAAGAGGTGTTTCAGGCCCGGTCACGGATTTCGCACGTTCCCGTGCGGCCAGCGCATTATAAACATAATGTTGCATAAGATAAATTCGACGCTTCATGGTTGCGTCTTCGAGATGAGACATCATTTCCTTTAAATGAGCGAGGCAACGAAAATAGCCAATATCCCCGGAATTTGCGACTGTTTTTTGGACGAATTCAGCGTCTGTTTGGAACGTCTGTAGAAATAGCCTAACATTACTATTTGAGCGCGGGTCATTGTTCGACAAGACAGAACTGGTGACAAAAATTTCCAATACTTCATAAACGCTATTCGGTCCACCCTTTGCTTCGGTGGCGTCCATCAGCCTGACCCGTTCAGCATCAATGACTTCGGCAGCATCAAGCAAAAGAACGCGCGCCAGATCTTCTTTTGTCCGAAAATAGTAATGCAGGGAGGCCATATTCTTCTGTCCTGCGGCCGCAACTATTTCGCGAACGCTTACACCGTCCATTCCTTTTTCAGCAAATAACTTTTGAGCAGCTACTTTTATTTTATTTTGTGTCAGAGTTTTCGCCATTTGTCTCTACTTCTACAATCCCGTTACATTTTTTACGCGAGAATTTTAGCCATTCTTTGCCAAGAAGCAACTTTGGAAGCAAACGTTATCAACGAAACTAGCAAATAGGTGAGCAACCTAGCAAATAGTATTATTTAAAGTAGAATTACACCTACATTTTTAATGTAGATAAATTTTCATCATGCATTCGACGAGTCAATACATATCTTCCACAAAAAACATACGTTAATAAATATAGCAGCATCACGAACGGAATATAAACAAAGCTCACATCAATCATCGTCGACAGTGTCAGTGGTTGACCGCCCGTATTTGCCGTGCTGAGAAATATACCGGATGCAAAAATTCCCAATCCGGAAACAATTTTTTTCGAAAAAGAGATCGCCGCAAAATATAGCCCCTCGATACGGTGTCCTGTCGCCCGTTCCGTATCTTCAACCAAATCAGCTGTCATTGATCCAAAAACGGTTTGTAATGCCACAAGAAACCCTGTGGACACCAGTATATGAATCAACAATATAGGCAGCAATAGTGGATCACCGTTTTCCGGTAGCCAGTCGAGTAATTTTAAAATCAAAGCAATATTTGTAATCACAAGGCAGCCAAGGGCCAAAAAGCGAACGACACTGCGTTTCTCGTAGCCGCGGGCCAATCTCGGAGTCAACCAGAGGGCAATCAATGCTGCCAGAATCATGAAGAGTGGGAAGAACGCGATTTGATTGTTATCCAGTCCAAACAGAAATGTCGCGAAATAAATCTGTAAAGTGATAATGACGCCAAACGCCATCATTGAAAAAAGCGAAGCAATAAACAATGCACGAAATGATGGATTTGCAAATACAACTTTCAAATTACGCCGAAATGTTGGTTTACTCCCGCCCTCGTTTTCCGTTGGTTGCGGCAAAAGAGGGATTAATTTGTGCGTTCCAAGTGCTGAAATCAGCATTGTCGCAACCATAACTATGGCTGCAAGCATGCCAAAGGATTGATAGCCTTGGGCGTTCAAAACACCGGTTTCAATAGTATCAGTTGGTACCAAAAAGAAAACATAAGCGAAAATCGCCATAACTACACCACCAAGCCAGCCCATGGTATTTCGTAGGCTCATTAAAGCGGTTCGATCATCATAGCCGCGGCTAAGTTCAGCCAACATAGCGGCATTGGGAATTTCATAAAAGGTGATAAAGAGCCGAACGGCAACGGCAATCAAGGTAAGAAACACGAACAGTTCAGATGCCGACAACTCTGTTGGTGGATTCCATAGGTAAAAATAGCTGAGTAAAATTGGGATAATAGCAGCATACATAAACGGATGGCGACGCCCTAACCGTGACCGCCAATTATCAGATAAATGTCCAACAAATGGATCGGAAAACGCGTCAACCGCTAACGCAATTAAAATTGCCAACCCGGTGTAAAACGGAGACAACCCCAAAACCTGATTATAGTAAATCATCAGAAACGTTGTGAAGCCGTTATCCTTCACACCGTAAGCTACCGCGCCGAGCCCATAAAAAAACTTAGTAACCACCCCTAGTTTAAATTCCGCCATGCATCACGCCCTTGAACAGGTTTGAAAACGGGTTCCCACAAGTGCCCAGCTCTGGTCAGGTTGACAATTCTTCGGTCAGCCCTTTTGCTCAACTGCGGTATTGCAGGAATTTGGCTATTTCTTCTAAATTGACAGTTACTTTACTTTCTTGCATCGAACTTAAATAATTGGCTTACTATACCACACATAATTACTGCATCGATAGTCACGCGTAACATCGAGAACAATAAGACCGTATAAGGTCAATCTGACAGGGAGAATTTAAATGACATTAGAAATAATTGGGTTTCCAAGATCGAATTTTGTCCGAACAGTCCGCATGGCAGCCCGCGAAAAAGGCATCGCCTATGACTATATTGAAGCCCTTCCTCATTCAGATGAAGTGAAAGCCATTCACCCACTCGGCCAGATACCCGTCATGCGGCACGATGGTCTTGAGCTTGCTGAATCACAAGCCATAGCAAGATATTTAGACACCGCCTTCGATGGGCCAAAACTATTTCCTGAAGATCCGAAAAAAGGTGCAATTATCAACCAGTGGGTCTCCATGACAGCAACCAGTATAGACCAACTTCTCATTCGAAAATATACGGTTCAATACCTGTTCAATAAAGATCCGGATGGCAATGTTATTCGGGATGAAATTGACAGAAGCGTAAAACGTTTCCCCAAAATATTCGGCTTGCTGAATTCTGCGGTTGAGGATGGTTTTTTTGGAAGTAACAGTTTTTCCATGGCTGATTGCTTTTTGATGCCAATGATTGCCAGTGCCAGAAATTTCCCTGAGGCCAAAGATTACCTTGAAGAAAATAAGGTATTAGCCAGTTATTTCGATCGCCTATCCGAACGGCCTTGCTTTGCTGAAACAGCGAGCTGAAAGCCATGACGGCACAGATTATCGATACAGGTACCCAGCAGCTTCTTTGCGAAATAGAAGATCGCGTCGCAACCATCACGCTCAATAGGCCCGACGCCCGGAATGCCTTGTCCGACGAATTGACACCCGCTTTGCGTCAAATGATAAAGGAATGTGGATCTTCGGATAAAGTCGGCGCTCTTCTAATCACAGGAACAGGAACTGCGTTTTGCGCCGGTGGCGACGTTAAAGGCATGGGCGGACAGAGTACGAAATCGGAAATGACACGGGAAGAAAAGGTAGAGCGGCTCAAAGTTCGGCAACGCACTTTAACTGGCGCACTCAGGGCTGTACGCAAACCAACCATCGCTGCGTTGCCAGGCCCCGCAGCCGGCGCTGGTCTTTCCATCGCCCTTGCCTGCGATATTCGCTTTGCCTCAGATTCGGCTTTTGTTAGTACCGGATATGCGCGCGTTGGCTTAAGTGGAGATTATGGTATTGCATGGTTGTTGACACAATTGATCGGAACCGCGAAAGCCCGAGAACTATTATATTCAGCAGCCAAAATTGACGCTGAAGAATGCTTGCGCCTTGGTCTCGTCAATCAACTTTTCCCCGATGATACCTTAATGCCTGAAAGCAGAAAATATTGCACAACGTTGGCAAACGGACCTGCGGTCACACTTCAATACATGAAAGACAATTTGGACGATGCGGTTAATATGGATTTTCTTACCTGCCTCGATTCAGAAGCGGAACGGTTAGTTGAAACGGCTCAAACCGAGGATCACAAAGAAGCGGTACGGGCTTTTATTGAAAAACGGACCCCAAATTTCAAAGGCCGGTAGAAAAAACACGGCGGAGTTTGTTACACACATTATCAAATTGGCCCTGTTTTCTCCTGTTTACTCCCGTGTTTGTAAATGTGAGTATGTACGAAAATAAATATCAAAATTTCTTGGAGAGATTATGAAACCGGCAATTTTTGGATATTTTGCGTTCACTTTGGGAATAATGGGAGTATTTTTGAGCCCTACCCCCGCCCTTTCCCAGTCTGCGACAAGTGAAACCACGCCGCCAGCTGTTCTTGTCGCGAAAGTCAGAGCAGAAGAGATTGGTGAGCAATTCTCTTATTTCGGTCGTGTTGAAGCCAGGGAGCGAGTGCAAATTAGAGCTCGCATCGAAGGTTATCTTGGCCCTCTCGCCTTTGAACAAGGTTCCTTTGTTCAGAAAGGTGATCCGCTTTTCGAAATTGAGAAAGAAATTTATGAAGCAGATGTTGCGCTAGCCAAGGCCAATCTCGCCAATGCCAGAGCTGTTGCAAAGCTGGCGAAGGTTGATTTGGAACGATCCAAAGAACTCCGTGGACGCAACGTCGTTTCGCAGGCGCAGCTCGATGAAAATGCGGCAAAATATGATGAGGCCCTTGCCGATGTTGACGCCAACAAAGCAAATCTAAATCTTGCTGAAATTAATCTAGGATATACGGAAATTAAAGCCCCGATCTCCGGAAGAATAGGGAAAGCCGCCGAAACAGAAGGATCGCTTGTTGGCCCATCCGGTGACCCACTCGCCTTGCTTGTCTCGCAAGATCCTATGCAGGTCGCCTGGCCTGTACCAGACCGACATTTCACCCATCTTACATCTGAAGGAAAAGGCGCCGATAGCGTCGTCGTCAAGCTTCGCCTCGCTGATGATACAGTATATAGTTTACCCGGAAAAATCGTTTATGCAGAGCCGAGTGCCAACAGCGCCACCAACACAGTTACCGTGCGTGCCGAATTCGAAAACCCGAAATTCCGACTGGTTGACCAAATGCTGGTCACCGTCCTAATCGAGAAAAAACAGAAAGACGAACGGCTTGTTATGCCGCAAGACGCCCTCTTGCTGGATCAGCAAGGACCTTATGTTTATGCCGTTGATGAAAAGGATATAGTAGAAATTCGACGGATAAAAACCGGTGAGCAACGAGGCCTGAACCTTATTATCGATGAAGGTTTGAAAGCTGGAGACCGAGTGATTGTTAGTGGCCTTCAAAAGGTGCGTAAAGGCATGCAGGTCACGCCGAAGCTTGCAGATAGCGCCGAGGGCAACTGATGCTTTTCGACTTTTTTATCCGTCGACCAAAATTTGCCATCGTTATTTCGCTTGTCATCACGTTGGCGGGCTTACTTTCCATGACAGTCATCCCTGTTTCCCAATATCCGGAGATCACCCCACCGACTATTCAGGTCTCGGCAAACTATCCTGGCGCCAGTGCGGAAGTTGTTGCCGCATCCGTTGGACAACCGATTGAAAGCGCCATCAATGGTGTGGAAGACATGATTTATATGAACTCGGTGTCTGGTGCCGATGGTTCGTATTTGCTGACGGTGTCTTTTGCTGTCGGCGCTGATGCCGATTTCGCGGCGGTCAATACACAGAACCGCGTCAGTCAGGCCCTATCAGATCTGCCCGCCGCGGTCCAAGAGACCGGCATAACCGTACAAAAACAATCAAGTTCCGTTCTTCAAATTTTTGGGTTCTTTTCTCCAGATGACAGCTTGGGCCAAATTTTCGTAAGTAACTACATCACAATCAATATTCTAGACGAAATAAAACGTATTCCGGGCGTTGGCAGCGCTGAAATTATTGGCGCGTCCGACTATTCCATGCGGATCTGGGTCGATCATCCGGCAATGTTGGCAAATCTTGGGTTATCCAATCAGGATATTATCACCGCCATTCAAAATCAGAATGTCCAGGCACCTTCCGGGCGTATTGGCGCCTCTCCTATCTCTGATGACCAGAGTCTCCAGCTTACCGTGCGCACGGAAGGCCGGCTTTCAACAGTCGAGGAATTTCAAAATATTATTCTCCGGGCTCAGGAAGATGGATCAATTGTTCGCATCGGCGATGTGGCAAAAATCGAATTGAGCGCTGAATCCTTTGAGCAAAAACTTAACCTTGGAAAAGCCCCGGCTGCCGGTTTGGCTATTTATTTAGCGCCAGGCGCCAATGCCGTTTTTACAGCGAGATCTGTCTCAGAAAAAATTGCTGAGCTATCCAAACGCTTCCCATCGGGCCTGACCTATCACAAGTTCGTCGATAGCGCAGAGTTTGTCGATGATATGATCAATAAAGTCATTGAGACCTTGCTCGAAGCCTTCGTTCTTGTCGCCCTTGTGGTATTCGTATTTCTAGGTCGTATTCGCGCGACGCTGATTCCGCTTATCGCCGTACCCGTCGCGATTATTGGGTCTATCGCCATCATTTACTTCCTCGGCTACACCGCGAACATCATTTCGTTGCTCGCCCTGGTCCTCGCCATTGGCATTGTTGTTGATGACGCCATTATCGTTGTCGAGAATGTGGAACGGGTTATGGAAGAGGAGCCCGATTTAACACCGGCGCAAGCAGCCCATAAGGCAATGACGGAAATCTCCGGATCAATCATTGCCATCACTTTCGTCCTCCTCGCCGTCTTTATACCGGTTGCGGTCTTACCGGGTTCTTCTGGTGTTTTGTTCAGACAATTTGCCATTGCCATCTCCGCCGCTATGGTTATTTCTGCATTGAATGCGCTGACCTTGTCACCCGCACTCTGCGCGTTGTTCTTAAGGCCGGGAAAACCGATCATTTTTATGCGCCCTGTCACCAAGTTTATCAACAGGATCGGTGATGGCTATTCCTATGTTGTCCGGAGGCTTGTCCGGGTCGCCGCTATATCTATTGTCATCGCAATTGGGATCGGCGGTGTGGCTGGATTTGGTATGCTCTCCACACCCGCTGGCTTCGTGCCCGAGGAAGACAAAGGGTACGTGATGATTGTCTTCCAACTTCCTGCTGGTGCCTCTTTGAACCGGACCGTCGCCGTGGGCAAGGAAATGTCCAAATTACTGCAAGGAGACCCCGCTGTACTGATGACCGGGCGTATAGCAGGAATGGACTTGTTCAGTAATACAGCATCATCGAATGCAGGCGTTATGTTCTTGAATCTCAAACCTTACGCCGAACGTAAGACAAAAGAGTTATGGGCGCCCGCTGTTCTTGAGCGCGCCATGGAAAAACTGGCGCCCGTTGCGGACGCCGTTTTTATTCCGCTTAACCCCCCAACGATTGACGGGCTTGGGAATGCCGGCGGTTTTAATTACGTGCTTGAAGCTATTGAAGGCCAAAGCGCCAGTGATATGTCCGCTGTTCTTCGGTCGATCGTGGTTCAGGCAAATCAGTCATCTGATATCACCGCCGCTTTCTCGACTTTTGAAGCAGATACACCGCAGGTTCAACTGGATATAGATCGAGACAAAGCAAAAGCGTTGGGAGTCAAAATTTCGGATATCTTTACGGCGTTGCAAAGCCAGCTCGGCGGTTATTATGTGAACGACTTCAATCTTTTCGGGCGTACATGGACCGTTTATGTACAGGGATCTCAAGAATTCCGCTCCAGAATAGATGATATATATTCCATACAGGTTCGGAACGCCGATCAACAGATGGTGCCAATCTCCAGTTTTGCAACAGCAAGTTTGACGAGCGGCCCGCATCAGATTACGCGTTATAACAACTATCGTGCTGCCTCTATAAACGGTACGCCTGCTGCAACCAGCGGGCTTGGTGCGGCCATGCAGGTCATGGACGGCATTTCTGAAGCGAGCTTGCCTGACGGCTACACCTATGAATGGACAGGCCTTGCCCTGCAACAGGTTGAGGCCGCCGGTAAGGTTCCTTTGGTCATTGGCTTGGCTTTTGTCTTCGCCTATTTGTTCTTGGTCGCCTTATATGAAAGCTGGAGTATTCCGCTAGCTATCCTATCTTCCGTTGTTGTCGCCGTCTTGGGTGCCATTACCGGTATCAAAATAGCCGGTTTAAGTTTCGACTTATATACCCAGATTGGAATCGTCGTACTTATCGCGCTAGCGGCCAAAAATGCCATTCTTGTTAACACTTTTGCCCTCGAACAACGTAATATGGGGCATCCGCTCATTGAGTCAGCGGTCATGGGCGCGCGCCTTCGCTTTCGCCCTGTTATGATGACGAGTTTCGCCTTTATCATGGGTCTTGTTCCCCTGGTTATTGCCACTGGCGCAGGCTCTGGTGCCATGGTTGCATTGGGGGTTCCTGTTTTCTCAGGTATGTTGGCTGCGTCAACTGTTGGCATGCTACTCATCCCCATGTTATATGTCTCCTTCCAATGGCTTCGGGAAAAAACCGGCTGGAAGCCAATTTCTGAAGGCTAATATTAACCTGTTTTCTTTGATGTAGATCAACACGAGGAGTGTGCCGTGAGCACAGATGATCAGGGCTTGTCGACGGCTTCTTCCGAAAAGCCGTCCATCGATATGGAAAAAGATCTCGTTTGTGGCATGCAGGTCACACCCGTAGCATCGACACCTTCCGCAGATCATGACAACAAGACACATCATTTCTGCTCACAAAAATGCGCCGATAAATTTATCCAGGATCCCGTTTTTTACCTAAGCGGCGGACCAGCACGGCGCAACACATCCCCGGTTCAAGGTGCTGAGTATACCTGCCCTATGCATCCGGAGATCGTTCAGGATATTCCTGGTGATTGCCCGAAATGCGGAATGGCGCTTGAAATCATGGGCGTGCCGGACGGGACAGAAGAACCTAATCCAGAACTCGCGGATTTTACGCGGCGGCTGTGGGTGAGTGCCTTTATGGCAATCCCCCTGCTCATCTTGACCATGGGCCCCATGGTTGGATTACCGATCCGGGAATGGTTGGGAGAGCGTGTTTCGATCTGGTGTGAACTTGCTTTGTCAACGCCAGTAGTTCTCTGGGCTGCCCTTCCATTTTTCAAGCGAGGCTGGTCTTCCATTATCAATAGAAGCCCAAATATGTGGACCTTGATCATGCTCGGCGTTGGCGCGGCCTACGGGTATAGCCTTGTTGCCACGCTATTCCCGGGATCTTTTCCACCATCTTTCCAGACTAGCGCAAATGTCGTTCCAGTTTATTTCGAAGCTGCCGCCGTCATCATTGCGCTCGTTTTTCTAGGACAAATACTGGAATTACGGGCCCGTGAACGCACGGGGTCCGCGATTAAGGCTCTCTTGGATCTCGCACCAAAAACAGCCCGACGTGTCGACCCGGACGGCTCGGAGCAGGATGTCCCTATCGAGAATATTCTGTCCGGTGATAAACTACGTGTACGGCCCGGCGACAGTATTCCTGTCGATGGCTCTGTATTGGAGGGTCGTTCGTCTGTAGACGAAAGCATGATCAGCGGCGAACCTGTCCCTGTAGAAAAAAACGAAGGGGATGTCCTGACAGGCGGAACGCTCAACGGCAATGGCTCAATAATAATGATAGCCGAACATGTTGGTGCCGACACGATGTTGTCAAAAATCGTTGGGATGGTTGCGTCTGCGCAGCGCTCGCGGGCTCCCATTCAGGGCCTAGTGGATAAAGTCGCCAGCTGGTTTGTCCCAATTGTGGTCCTGATCGCATTGTTAGCCTTTGTTGTTTGGGCTGTGTTTGGCCCTTCTCCAGCGATGATACATGCTATTGTCGCCGCTGTTTCCGTGCTTATCATTGCTTGCCCCTGCGCTCTTGGCCTGGCAACGCCTATGTCGATTATGACGGCGACGGGTCGCGGTGCGCTTGCCGGCGTTCTAATCCGCGATGCCGAGGCCATGGAACGCTTCGCGCAAGTCGATGTTCTTGTCGTAGATAAGACCGGTACCCTCACGGAAGGCAAGCCAAAGCTCACCGATGTGATCGGCATGGCGACGGTGACAGAATCCGATTTGCTTACCGCCGCGGCCTCGCTTGAAAAAGGCTCGGAGCATCCTCTTGCCGAAGCCATCATCAACGGCGCCATCGCCCGAAAAGCGACAACGGTGAACCCGAAAAATTTTGAGGCGATTACCGGCAAAGGTGTCCGCGGTGACATCGGTGGAATCGTCGTCGCTCTTGGTAATAAAGCTATGATGGTCGAGCAAAATATCGATATATCTGCCTTGGAAAAACAAAGTGTGGCACTGCAACAGGACGGGAAAACCATAATGTTCGTTTCCATGGGAAATAGGTTTGCCGG
>NZ_JBALWD010000022.1:0-66569 GCF_036960985.1 Sneathiella sp.
CCAACATTGTTCAGTTCGAAAGGGCTCGGGGTGCCGTATTTTGAGGGCCCTGCAAAAAGCCTCCCTAGAGTAGATGAAGTGTTCTTCGAGGTAATGTATGAAACTGATTTTGAAGCAGCTGGCTCCAGCAAAGAATTTATCGAGGAAGTTGTAAGGAAAATGTTCTTAAAGCTTAACGATAAAGCATAAAAAAATTGTTTTTCACGGAGGGTTTCCCTGATGGTTGATGCAACCGTCTTGATCCCCCGCCGGTTTCGGGGCATCTTGGGTAAAACCGGAGGATGTCGCCATGAAAAGCCTTTACTTGCAAGAATGGGATGCGTTTATTCGATATTTCGAGACGCAGAAGGACGGCCGGGCCGACGGTCCGACGATCGTTTATCTTCCGGCCATAAGCTTTTCTGTCTCGGCGTCTTTTTTCGGGGTGGTCACCCATCCGGACATGCCCCCTCACCGCGCGATCCTTGTTGATTATCTGGGCTCCGGTTTCAGCGATCATCCGCGGGATTTCGATTATTCCATTGCCAACCATGCCCGCTGTGTCGCGGCTATTTTGGACGAGGCCAAGTGCCGCGATGCCACCGTTGTCGGACATAGCATGGGGGGAACGGTCGCCCTCGAACTCGCGCTGACCCGCCCGGATCTGGTCGGTAATTTGATTATTGGCGAGGGCAATGTCACCTCCGGCGGGGGTGGATTGGTGAGCCAGATCGTCGCCTCTGACGAGAACGAATTTATCAGCCGGGAGTACCCGAAAATGCAAGCTGATCTGTTCGAGAAGGCGAAGAATGGTGAGATGATTGGGTTGCGCCGTAACACGGTGTGGAAGCATGCAAGCCCCACCGGGCTCTATCGAAACGCCCGCGCCCTTGCCGCGGTGGAAGATAGCTTGCTGGAGCGGTTTTTCGCGCTGTCTATCCCGCGCACTTTTATCTATGGCGAGCGAAGCGTGCCCTCATCCGCCGATGAGGTCGGCGCGGATACACCACTCCCCGCGGATCTTCAGGCCCATGGGGTCAACACAGAAATTGTCGCGAAGGCCGGGCATGGCCAGATGTTCGATAATCCGGGCGGGTTCGTCGAGATCCTTGCGAAAGTCGCGTTCTGATGCGGGATGATTGGTCTTTTTCTATTGGTTAAAGCGCGTAAAACCCGCTATATTGAGGGCGATGACCCCGGCGTTTTCCAGGGTTTGTCCGCCCGCGGCCCTTCTAGTAAACAAGTTTATTTTCAATAGGTTATATGATGAGTGATGAAGTTGATTTAACGAACAAGGCCAGTTTCCGGCACTGGACACCCGTCACGGTTCGTTTCTCCGATCAAGACCCGTTACAGCATGTCAATAATGTCGCCTATGCGGCGTATGTTGAGGCGGCGCGCACCATGTTTCTGGGCGGATTGTTAAACCCCGATGAGAAAGCCGGGATGGATTTTATTCTTGCCCGTGTGGTGATTGATTTCGTCAAGGAAACCTATTATCCCAATATCGTTGATGTTGGGACACGGGTCAGCAAACTGGGCACGAAATCCATAACTACGGGATATGGATGTTTTGTCGGGGAGGACTGCGTGGCGACATCTGAAAGCGTCAATGTGTTCTTTTCAACGATCGAACGTAAAACGGTGGCCATTCCCGCATCCGTGCGCGCAAGTCTGGAAGCAGACCCCATGCAGGAACATAACAAAAGCGGCTATGCCCGAAACCATTAGCACCGCTTTCCCGGCACTCTCGGCACGTTGAGGAATTTGTCTGCTACCCGTGAAGGTCGAGACCTTTGATGTTGTGCACACGGGCCTTAAATCCGCCCATTACGGTTATTTGTGGTTTTTGTATTTCTAATTCCCGGTCAGGGAAATATGAAATGCGGACCGGTGTATGTCCTGCTATTGCGCGGGCATAATCTAGTCACATACATCAACGCTTAACCCTCTAAAGATTGACAGGGAAAGATTAGAGATATAAAAACTAACCCTCATCAGTTAACTACAATCAATATGCAGGCCAATTCAACGCGTCCCGGTGATGTAAATTCCCTGGCGCCGGATGTCGGCTTTTATGTGCCGGAATTCTGGAGAATTTGCTTTGCCTAATCTTGACGTTATAAAAAAGACGACCCCAATCCACACACCTGAGAATAACATTTCAGACCCGACCATGGGCGGACGGATTACTATGGCCCGCACGGCGCGAGGGTTTTCGCAGGCGCAGTTGGCAACCCGTCTGGGTGTCATGGCCAAAACCCTCAAAAACTGGGAAACCGACCGTTCCGAACCCCGCGGAAACAAGTTTGTCACCATTGCCGGATTGCTGGGGGTTCCCGTCATGTGGCTGATGACTGGAGAGGATTCCGCGTCGGACTCCATTGCCGGAAACCCTGTTGAAACCCTTAACCTGGCGACCAAAATGGACAAATTATTGTCGTTGCATCAGCAAAGCTCCGCTTTGATACTGGAGCTGCAAGGGGAAGTCAGTCGCTTGCAGGATGACATCGATATGGGCGAAATGGAACAGGCCATATAAACCACATCCCTGACCTTCAGGAAGCTCTCCAAGCCGCCTACGAGAAATACACCACTTAGGTCACAGGATTACCCATTATACCTACCCCAATGATTTTCGGGCCAAGAAGGTGGTGCCTTGAAAGGACAAGGTTGCGGGCGGGGGGCCGAATTCTTCTGCGAGGGCGATTTCGGCGGCGGCAATAAGCTCATCAATGCCAATGGTCGCCCGTTGCTCGACTTCAACAAGGGTCGGGTTTCCAGTAATAAAGCCGCGGGCCGGGGCGCTATAATCGGTCATCTCAGAGGCGTCATATATCTTTGTGATATCGATTGAGGTATAGCCCGCCTCGATGAACAGCTGTCGTCCCTGCTCCGCCGTGACAGACCCGAACGGCGCTTCGAGAAAGTGCGGCGGATCGGTCTTGAAAAACTGCTTGATTACGCCGTCAACAACACCAACAGCCTTGTTATGGGCAAAGCCGTCCCAGACATTGAGAAACAACACGCCGCCGGGCTTCAGGACGCGGGTCATTTCGCGCATGCTTTGCGCCTTGTCGGGAAAGAACATGATACCGAACGGGCAGACGGCGGCCGCGAAACTGGCATCGTCAAACGGCAGGTCGAGGGCGTCGGCCTGTGAATAGGTGACGCCCGGAAGGTCCCCATTAACCCGCGCCGCATGATCGAGCATGGCCGTATTCAGATCGGTGGCAATGAGTTCGGATCCGGGATCGAGCGCATTTGCCAGATGCCGGGTCGAGATGCCGGTACCGCAGGCCACCTCCAGTACTTTTGCCGGACCATCAAGGGCGGCGCTGACCTGACGCGCCATATCGGCCCCTGAAAATTCAAACAACAAAGGCCCAAGATACGTATCGTAATTTTCTGGAATGGAGCCGGTAAAGGCCGCGTTTACTGTTGTCTCCGTCATCATGTTCCCCGATACGCGCTACATATTTTTCTATATTAGCAAAATAGGCGAAACAGTCCAAGCTTCGTACTATATTTTTGCGGCGCTACGGTTCAGAATTTGCCATTGTCGTTTTTCCACTCATTGACCGGCGCGATCTTTTCGGTCGTATCCCAATGCTCGACAAGTTTGCCGTTCGCCAGACGAAACAGATCATAAAACGCCGACGGACGGCCAGCGTTGCGCCCTTCACTGACACAGAGCACAAAATTCCCCTCCGCCAGCACCCGATGAATTCGGTGATAATCAAGGCGCCGGCCCCCGTCATGCTCGGCCTGCAGGGCGGATCGCAAAAGCGCTGCGCCATCGCCTTGCCGCGGGTTATGATCGGTAAAGCTGTCATCGGTCATAAAGTCGGTCAAACGATTGATCTGCCCGTCGATAAGCACCGTTTCAACGAAATCTAGAACCAAGGCGCGATTGACTTCCGTCAGATCGAGATCGGTGGCCTCCGTCGGTCCGTCGACCATGCTATGGCCAAAGGGATTGGGGCCCAGACGCTCCTGTATATTATCCCAATGCTCAACTGCTCGGCTGCCGTCAAAGCGGAAGATTTCAAAGCCGATTTTTCGGCTGGCAAAATCATATTCCGTATGGGCGAAGACGAAATCACCATCCTCGAACGCCCGCACTATATTCACCCGCGGCGAGGTTTTCGAGAGCCGCCTGAACAACGCAACCAGTCCTTCACTGCCCTCCTGTGTTTGCGGATTGTGCTGGATATATCTCGCCTCATCGACCACGGCGATGGGTTCGGGATCGCCGGTTTCGATGCTTTTCAGCAAGGCCCGGATTTGATCTTTCTTCGATGGTGTCATGGTGTCCCTTTTCGCAAACTACGCTAGTCCAGTCTTGTTATGCCCGGGTTCCGGCAAACGGTATTGCCCCCGACGACGCCAGAAGCACCGTATAAACACTGGTGGAGGCGGTGATAAACATCCGGTTGCCCTTGGCCCCGCCAAAGCAGAGATTGGAAACTTCCTCGGGCACAAATATCTTACCGAT
The DNA here is from genome assembly GCF_036960985.1 of Sneathiella sp. Lineage (NCBI taxonomy): Bacteria > Pseudomonadati > Pseudomonadota > Alphaproteobacteria > Sneathiellales > Sneathiellaceae > Sneathiella > Sneathiella sp. The sequence continues at coordinate 4,478 of NZ_JBALWD010000022.1, forward strand.
CAGGGTGCCGTCCGGATGATAACAATGAATGCCATCGCGGGCACTGGTCCAGATGCGGCCCTGATTATCCAGCCGGAAGCCGTCAAAGAACCCGTTTTCACATTCAGCAAAAACCGCTCCGCCCGACAGGGTTCTGCCGGCGCCAACATCGAAGACGCGGATATGATGTTCACCGCTGGGATAGCGCCCCCCGCCGGAATCAGCGATATATAGTTGGCTCTCATCAAGGGAGAAGGCCAGTCCGTTGGGACAGACGAAGTCATCGGCAACACGAATACAGCGGCCATCCACTTCGAGGCGATAGACATGCTCGCCGTCCTGCTCCGCATCTGCTTCAAAGCCTTCATAATCGGTTTCGATGCCATAGGCCGGGTCGGTGAACCAAATGCTGCCATCTGACTTGACCACAACATCATTGGGGCTGTTAAAGCGCTTGCCCTGATACTCGCTGATCAGGGTGGTAACGGATCCGTCATGTTCGCGCCGGGTGACAGTCCGGCTGCCTTGTTCGCACGCGACGATCCGCCCTTCCAGATCCAGCGTGGTGCCATTGACATACCGCCCGAGGCCGCTTTGAAATTCACCCACGGCGCCGGTGACCTCATCCCACCGCAGACGGCGATCATTGGGAATATCGCTCCAGAGCAAACACCGATAAGCGGCGGAATAAACCGGCCCTTCCGTCCAGCGACCGCCGGTCCAGAGCTGTTCGATCGGTTCATCAAGCTTGATGCTGCGCGCAAACCGCTCATCGCGAATTTCATATCTGTCTGTGATCATGTGGGCGTCCTGTTATCGAAAAGAGTGTTACACAGACCGGGTTTTAAGTTCCCAGATACGGCAGAAGGTCCGTATGCAGACTAATCAGTTTCCAGCCATCCGTTTGTTTCCGGAATATTTTCGTCGCCCGGATGGAGACTTCAACCTTTTCACCGTTGAGGACGTTCTCGCCGATTTCAACGCTATGGGTGAAAGCGTGACCATTGCCCACTGTGATCCGTGAATGAGTGGTGCGTAATGTCCCGCCCAGCATCAAATCGGCTTGTGCACGCCAGTCCGCCAGTACCTGATCCCAGCCTTCCAGATATTTGCCGTCGGGACTCATGTAGATCACATCGTCGTCATGGGACCAGACTTGCTTCATCAGAGTCAAATCCCCTTTGAACATGTCATTGGTCGCCTCATAGAAATTGTCGTTGGCGGTTTGAACAGCTTGATCATCATTGCTCATGGCTCTAGTCCCTTTAGCTTCACGGCGCGTGCGAAAATGCTTTGTTCCGTCAAGATTAGGCCGTAATGCGCGAATAACCAATTGCTTAATTGTAAAAAAAACGGCGCCCCGAAGAGCGCCGTTTTCTGTCGAAATCAAAACCGTCTAGCTGGCTTTTTCGTCCTTGTCATGAATGACGATGACCGGTTCCATGGCCGCGAACACATCGGCGTCCAGATGACAGCCAATCATATGGCCATTGCCCATATCAATGATCGGCGGTTCTTCGGTCTCACAGATGCTGCCAATCTTGCGCGGGCAGCGGGTCTGGAACGGACAGCCAGGTGGCGGGTTGACCGCCGACGGGATGTCGCCTTTCAGAATTATCTGCTTTTGCTCGACCGAGGTATCAGCGATGGGAACCGCGGACAGCAACGCTTCGGTATAGGGATGATACGGCGGCGAGAAGACCTCGTCCGTCGTGCCCTGCTCGACGATATGCCCCAGATACATGACCACCACCCGATCAGACAGGTAGCGCACAACACTGAGGTCATGGCTGATAAACAGCAAGGTGGAGCGCAGATCATTCTGGATTTCCGTGAGCAGCCCGGTCACCGCGGCCTGCACCGACACATCAAGCGCCGAGACCGGTTCATCGGCGACCACCACGGCCGGATTTCCGGCGAAGGCGCGGGCAATCCCGATCCGTTGTTTCTGGCCACCAGACAGCTGACGCGGTCGGCGATGGGCAAAATCACGCGGAAGCTTGACCAGATCGAGCAGGTCATTGACTTTCTCGCGTACTTTCTCCGGATCCTTTTCCACATCAAACTTACGGATTACGCGGGCAATCTGGCTGCCGACGGAATGCGACGGGTTCAAGGTGTCAAACGGATTCTGGAAAACCATTTGCAGATGCCCGACGGTGCGGGCCTTACGTTTTTGCACCGGCAGGTTCGCAAGATCCTCACCATTGAGGACCACCGAGCCTTCCGTTGCCTCTTCCAGTCCCATCAAAACCTTGGCGAAGGTCGACTTGCCGCAACCGCTTTCGCCAACGATCGCAACGGTCTCCGCCTCTCGGGCGTTGAAGTTGATATTCTCGTTGGCTTTCACGGTTTTTGGCGGTGTCCGCTTGATCATCGACATGATTGAATTATCAGCAATCTCGTAATACTTCTTCATGTTCTTGACTTCGAGGACCACTTTGCCCGACTTCACGGTTTTCACCGTGACGGCTTCATGATCGCCTTCAGCCCAGTCGATATCCTCGAAACGGGCGCAACGAACTGTATGCCCGTCCTCGCCCTCCACTTGGCGCATGGAGACTTTTTCTCCATTGCAGGGGCCATCTCGGAAAAACGCACAACGGGGACCGAAGAAACAACCCTGCGGACGTTGATGCGGGAGTGGTAACTGTCCCGGGATCGGCACCAGTGGGCGCTCATTCTTATCCGCACCCGGCAACGGGATCGACGCAAACAAGCCCGTCGTATAGGGATGCTGCATTTTGTCGAACACTTCCTTGACCGTGCCATCTTCCACAGCTTCACCAGAATACATCACCGTCACCCGATCACAGGTGTCGAGGATCAGTCCCAGGTTATGGGAGATATAGATCATGGACGTGCCAAACTCGGCGGAGATTTCCTTCACTAGTTCGACAATGCCCCGTTCCACTGTCACATCGAGGGCGGTCGTTGGCTCATCCAGCAACAAAAGATCCGGTTTCGAGAGCAAGGCCATGGCAATGACCACGCGCTGTTGCTGACCACCAGAGATCTGATGCGGATAACTTTCCATGATCCGCGGTGGATCAGGAAGTTTAACCGCTTCGAGCAGATCCTGCGCCCGTTTCAGCGCCTCCTTCCGGCTCACGTCTTCGTGGAACAGTGGCACTTCCGCCAACTGATCACCGATTTTCATGGACGGATTGAGCGAGGCCATAGGCTCCTGATAGATCATGGCGATCTTGGAGCCCCGTAGGCTGCGGAGCTCTTCTTCCGACATGGTCCGCATATCACGGCCATGGTAGAAGATTTCGCCGCTCTTGATATAGCCGTTGGAGCCGAGATATTGCATGATGGCGAGAGCCACTGTGGATTTACCACAGCCGCTTTCGCCCACAATACCGACGCCTTGGCCGGGCATAACCTTCAAGTTAAAATCAATTACCGCCGGGATTTCACCACCCCGCGTATCGTAAGAGATACAGAGGTTGCGGCATTCCAGAATGGGTGTCTGTTCCATCACTACTCTCCTAATCTCTCATTGATATTTCACGCAGGCCGTCGGCCAGCAGGTTAAAGCCCAGCACCAGCGACGAAATTGCTATCGCCGGAACAAGTGCCATATGACCGGCGAAACTGCCCAGCGGCTGGGTTTCCGCAATCATCTTACCCCAATCGGGATCCGGTGGCGGCAATCCAAGGCCAAGATAGCCGAGCATGGCGATGGTGATGGTCGTGTAGCCAAGTCGCAGGCAGGCATCCACAATCAACGGCCCCCTGGCATTGGGCAGTAATTCCACGAGCATGATATACATGGCACTTTCGCCGCGCGTCTGCGCCGCAAAAATATAGTCCCGCGTTCGAAGATCGAGCACCAATCCGCGGACAATACGCATAATCCCCGGCGCCGAGGCAAAGGTCACCGCCAGAACGATGTTAAAGCCGGTGGCACCCAGATAGGTGATGATGATGATGTACAGAACAATCACCGGGAAGGACAACAGGACGTTGGAGATAAAGGAAATCGCCTCATCCCACCAGCCGCCGAGATATCCGGCAACGACGCCCATGAACATGCCAACGATATAGGCAACGGCGGTTGCCATTGTTGCCCAGACCAGCACCTGCTGTGCACCGAAGATCACCCGCGACAGGATATCCCGTCCCTTGTGATCGGTGCCGAGCCAATAGAGCCCGTCATTTTTAGCCGACCCGTCGAGCGGAAACTTGAACGGCTCCAGCGGGGTGTTTGGATCGTAAAGGGGAAGAATTGGCGCCAGAATGGCCAAAATTACCCAGAACATAATCAGCGACAAGCCGAAAATGGCGATAGGGCTCTCCTTCAACAAACCAATAGATTTGGCAATTTTGCTTAAGATGGATGGCGCGGCTACAGTATTGTTAGTATCAGTCATGTCATCCCCCTTAAGTAAATCGGATCCGCGGATTGAGCAGCGTATAGCCGATATCCGAGATGAATTGAGAGAACACGGCGACAAACACCGCAACGAGTGTACAGGCTTCAATGACATAGATGTCACCGAACAAAGCCCCGTCCAGCAATAGCTTGCCAAACCCTTTATAGGCAAAGAAGACTTCGACCACGATCACGCCGGAGAGCAGCCAGTTGAGCTGCAGGATGATCACGGTGAACGGCGCGATTAACGCATTACGAAGGGCATGGCGCAAAATCACCCGTCGGTAGGGGATGCCTTTCAGCACCGCTGTTCGGATATAATGCGACGTCATCACTTCCGCCATGGAGGCCCGGGTCATCCGCGCCGTATAGCCAAAGCCATACATGACCAGCACCAGCACCGGCAGGAAGATTTCCGCCCAACTAAAGCCGTTGGTCATAGCCGACGTGCCGGGGAGCCAACCTAGAGAAAACACAAATACGGCAGTAAATAAGGTTGCTGAGGCAAATTCCGGCACGGACGTTGTCAGGATCGATCCGACCGAGACAACTCGGTCTTGTATCGATCCCTCTTTCATACCGGCTATCACTCCGAGGGTCAGCGATAACGGTATCATGACGAGCATATAAAGTCCGGCGAGAATGCCGGTGTTAGCCAGTCGGGGCCAAAGTATCTCCGACACAGGGACCTTGAATTGGATGGATTCACCAAAATCACCGACCATGGCATTGCCAACCCAGGTGAAATATCGCTCGACAAACGGCTCATTATATCCGTTTTTATCCAGCCATACTTCGCGCTGTTCCGTATTGGAATACGGCCCCAGGACCTTACCGGCAACCGCCAGCTTGTCGGTTTCAAAAATTGAAAAAAGTGTAAATGAGACTACGGCCATAATCAGAGCCATAGAAATTAATCGACGGAATGCCAATATCAGCATGGATAGATCCCCCCCGGGGCAAAGTTAAAGAGCACGAAAAAAAACAAGGGCGAATAAATCGCCCTTGTTTTCGTTTAGTCCTTAACTATCGATCCAGACTTTATAGAACTGATGGTACTGGGTCGGATGGGCTGCCAGTCCCTGTATATTCTTATTGGCCAGGAAGAATTTCGGCGTCCATAGTGGTTGCACCATAATGGCGTCCTGTTGCAGAATTTCTTCCACAGCCTTCATGGCTGCTTTACGCTCCTCCGCATCCACAAGGGATTCGGCTTTATCCAGAGCTGCTTCAAACTCCTTATTGTCATAAGCAGTCTCGTTCCATGGAACACCCGCACGATAGGCCAAGCTCAGAACCATTGTGCCAAGCGGCCGATGGGTCCAGGCGGTAAAGCCAAACGGTGCCGTTTGCCATGTTTCCCAATATTTGGAAGCTGGCATCAAGTTCAATTCCAGATTGATGCCGGCAGCCGCTACCTGTTCTTTCAGGATTTCACAACATTGCTGCTGCCACGGACCATTGGTGTTGCCAAGATCAATGGTGATTGTAAGACCATCCGTATATCCGGCCTCTGCCAACAAAAGTTTGGCTTTCGTAATATCTGGCTCAATGCGGTTCAACGCATAATATTCCGGATGAATAGGGGAGACATGGTGATGTTCACCAACATCGCCGCGACCACCAAACACCAACTCATTATACTTGTTACTGTCGCAGCACAGCATAATTGCCTGACGAACTTTAATGTCATCAAATGGCTTCTTATCTGTACGGAACCGCATCACACCGGTTTGGGCTGTACGGGCGCTCCATATTGTCATGCCGGGGATGGATTCTGCCATACCCAAGGAGGCAATATCAAACTCGTAGTTCATGTCAACCTGGCCAGAGGCAACAGCGGCCAGCTGTGCGGCAGATGCAGCACCGTGATCGTAGTAATCAATTCCGTCAAGGTAGACTTCACCGCCCCAATAAGGCTGGTCAACCCGACGCAGGATGGCTTTTTCACCCACGGCGAAATCTTTCAAGGTGAACGGTCCCGTGCCATTTGGCTCTTTGGTCAGGTCGCCTTTAAAGCCGCGATGAACGATCATTGTCGGATAGTTGTAGAGATTTTCCGGTATGGAAAGAACCGGTGAATTGAGATTGAAGCGCACAGTGTGGCTATCAACTTTTTCAACGGCGCCCGGTGTCATGGACTTCTTGGCCGCCTCGCCTTCACCAACTGTTGTTACCATGGAGGCAAAAAGACCGATATTGGACGAACCAACCTCAGGGTCAAACCAACGCGTAACGTTGAAAACAACGTCATCGGCGTTAAATTCATCACCATTATGCCATTTTACGCCTTTGCGCAGATTAAATGTCCAGGTTTTCAGGTCATCTGATGCTGTCCAGCTTTCCGCAAGATACGGACGGGTCACATTGTCCGGACCTGTAATTGTCATGAACTCACAGATCTGACGAGCAACATTGGATTTTTCAACCCATGAATAGGTTGCTGGATCTGCCATTTCCTGAACCACCATGGAACATTTCAAAATACCCCCGGCTTTTGGAGTCGCGGCAGCGGCTTCGATCGTTGGGTCGATCATACCCACGACGCTATACGCAGCAGCGGCAGAAAGACCGAGTAAGGTTGATGTGCGCAGAAATTCGCGACGGTCCATTTTACCGTTGCGGAACTGTTCCGTTACATCTTTAATTTTTGGATGCACGCGGCCTAGCGCCTCATGATCCATTTTCGTGACTGTCATCTAGATTTCTCCCTGTTTAAAGAACCTGCATAATTATTATATAAATTACGTGAGCCAATATTTTGGCTTCTTCTCCCGAACGTAGTCTCACATTTAACCTAGGGCCATTTTGTTCATATTGCGACATTTTTTATTCTCTAGTTAGCAAAAGCCCCTGAATACATTCTTATTATAAAACACTAATGTCGCATTTAGCATGATGAGACCGGGTTGCGAGCATTCTAACATATCTGAAACTCGCAAGAATCGAATTTTCCTTAAGTTGGTTTCAGATTTTATTGACGCATTACGTCATTACAATTCAATAGTACATTTTCACATTCTGGTTTGAATTTACATTCAATCATAAATGAATTATAGTTTAATTGCTCCCTAGAATAATAAAAACAAGATGGAAATATGATAGAACGCAGCCTTTTCTCAGAAGAACATAATCTTTTCCGTGCGTCAGCTCGCCGCTTTGTAGAAGAACGCATTGCCCCCTTTCACGCAGAATGGGAAAAAGCCGGGCAAGTCAGCCGTGAGATCTGGGCAGAGGCCGGCGAAGGCGGCTTTCTTTGCTGTTCTGTTCCGGAAGAATATGGCGGTGTGGGCGCCGACTTCACTTTTGGCGCAATATTTACCGAAGAGTTGGCCCGCGTAGGTTCAACGGGACCCGCCTTCCATCTTCATTCCGAAATTGTTGCCCCCTACATCACAGCTTACGGCACGGAAGAGCAGAAACGAAAATGGCTTCCCGGTCTGGTCAATGGCTCGGTGATCACTGCGGTGGCGATGTCGGAGCCTGGCGCCGGGTCAGATTTACAGAATATCCGCACAACAGCAATCGCCGATGGCGATGACTATGTCATCAATGGCCAAAAGGTCTTTATCAGCAACGGTCAATTGGCAGATCTCGTGGTTCTTGCTTGTAAAACGGATCCCGCCGCCGGCGGAAAAGGCGTTTCACTTGTGCTGGTCGAAGGAGATCGCGCCGGATTCACTCGCGGCCGAAATCTGGATAAAATCGGTTATAAGGCGCAGGATACTTCTGAGCTATTTTTTAATGATGTTCGGGTGCCAAAAAGCAATTTGCTTGGCGTCGAAGGTCGGGGCTTTAAACAACTTATGCAGCAACTACCTCAGGAGCGATTAGTGATCGCTGTGCGGTCGGCCACCATTGTCGAGACCGCCCTTGATTGGACCTTGGACTATACCAAGCAGCGCAAGGCCTTTGGTAAATCCATTTCCGACTTCCAGAACACCCAGTTCAAACTGGCGGAAGTCAAAAGCCAGGCCGTTATGCTGCGGGTCTATGTGGACAAATGTATAGAACTGCATTTAAAGGGCGACCTCACGGCCGTCGATGCCGCCATGGCCAAGATGCAATCAACAGAAATGATGTGTCAGGTGTTGGATGACTGCCTGCAATTATTCGGCGGCTATGGCTATATGTGGGAATATCCCATCGCCCGTGCCTGGGCCGACAATAGGATGGCGCGCATTGCCGGCGGCACCAGCGAAATCATGAAACAAATTATCAGTCGCGATATCCTGCAAGATTAAGGCGGCATCAGGCAGAGTTTTCTGGTATGAGGGGCAATGTTTATCTATCGCCCCCCTTCCGATCCAATAACGAACCTGTACCAGGATGCAGATCTGACTGTCATCGACAAGCCCAGCGGTTTGTTATCCGGACCTGGACGCGGAGACGATAAACAGGACTGTGCTCTCGCCCGGTGTCAGCAAGAAAAACCAGAAACCCTGTTGGTCCATCGGCTGGACATGGATACGTCCGGTATTTTGGTGTTGGCACATAATGCGCTCTGTCATCGACAGCTAAGTCAGAAGTTTCAAAACCGAACAGTACGCAAGACCTACATCGCCTGGGTCGAGGGCATCGTTGGCGCGGATGACGGTGAGATTAATCTTCCCCTGATAGCTGATTGGCCCAATCGACCCCGGCAAAAAATTGACCCCAAAGCGGGCAAACCGTCCCTCACCCGCTGGCAAGTTCTGGATCGGCGTGATACCGCAACATTGCTGAGGCTTACACCCGAAACCGGTCGCACCCATCAGTTGCGAGTCCATTGCGAGGCCATAGAACATCCCATACTCGGGGATCGGCTCTATGGCACCGCAGATAGCTTTGCCCGGGCACCGCGTCTACAGTTACACGCAGAGATGCTGGCCTTTACCCATCCGACGACGGCGGAACCGCTCAATTTTCTGTCGCCAGGCGACTTGACGGGACCGACAGGCCACGACACACTCGCCCCATTATCCGCACACTAAAGACAGCCGGGAGCCTTATCATGAAGACAGTTTCCTTTACCCAGATGAAAGACGGTACACGTGACGACTATCAGTTGCTGCGTGAATTTGAAACGGAGCATTTCGAAGGAACCGCCGGGCGACTGCTGCGGGAACTCGCGGCGCAAGGCGATGAAACCATCCCCGGCTACAAAATTTCCCGTCTTGAACACGCCTTGCAATCCGCAACCCGCGCCTATGAAGATGGCGCAGGCGTTGATTGGGTTGTGGCAACCTTACTGCATGATATCGGCGACGGCCTTGCCCCGCAAAACCATGACCGATTTGCGGCGGAGGTTCTCCGCCCGTTTATCCGCGATGAAATTACCTGGGCTGTCGAGCACCACGGCGCCTTTCAGATGGTTTATTACGCCCATCATTATGATTGGAATCCCAACGAACGAGAGAAATATAAGGATTGCCCTTACTATCAGACGTCCGTTGATTTCTGCGAAAAATGGGACCAGAACTCCTTCGACCCGGAGTATGCGAGCAAGCCCCTGAGCTTTTTCGCCGGCATGGTCGATGAGGTTTTCGCCCGGCCGGCCTATGATGAAGATGTTTTATGTATGGGTGAGGTTCGCGGCTTGCGCCCCTAGTTACCAGGGACGCTCTTCATTGGTTGCCCACGGATCCTCATCCACAGGCCAGACCGGACGTGCGACGTTGTCATAAGGCATGACACTGAAGTCCCAGGCGAGCGTGCCCGGGGCCGCCACATAAATAATCTCTCCCGCGACCGGTTCATACGCTGCATAGAAATGCTGCATGGATTTGACCACCAGAATTTTCTTGGAGGCATAATCAATGCCGAGGGCGGTGAAAGTAGTCGGATTAAAATTCTGACAGCGAGCCGTATGGATAATAATTTCCGCCCCCTCCACATCCAGACAAACCGCATCACCAAGATTGCGTTTGGACTCGCCCAGCCCATCAACCACGCAATTGCGGACGATTTTTTTCACAGTCGCTTTCACATCCAAAGGATCTCCAGATTCCGCGCTGATCTTACCTCCGATCCGCAAGTTGATTTCCGTTCCTTCTCCGGCACTGATGGCAATGCCAACAGCGATCGGGTCCCAGATTGAGCCAACAGCAAAATTTCGTTCACCTTTATCCAGAAGTTCCTTGACGATAAAGGTAGAATCTCCGACGGCGCCGCCGCCCGGGTTATCGGCCATATCCGCCAACACCATGGGTTTGCCGGAATGGTTCAAGGATTTTCCCACTGCCGTATCCAAATCATCGAAAACAGGTGTCACGACGTCTCGCAGCGCCCAGAATTCCCGACCCAGATCTTCCGCAACTTTTCGGCCAAGATCCGCATCTGCGTCAGTGACAACCATCAAACGCGTGCCTTCTTCCGGAATATCTCCCCAGGGAAATCCATGAGCCAGTGAAACGGATAGAACCCCCTCTCGTCCCTCCATCTCCTGCATTTTCTTGACATAACTAATCATGGGCTCGCGTGTTGTATGGTAGACACCGATCATCCGGCAATCGAACATAGTGATAATTGGAGTCACTTTCTCATCCAGCGTTGCCTCCATGATGTTCCACAATTCTTCTGCTCGCGGCGCGGCATCAATATGCGGATATTCCTTATAGATAACCACGGCTGTCACATCGTCAATAAACTGGCGACTTAAATGGCAATGCAAATCCAGCTCTACAGCGATGGGAACATCGGGCCCGACTAATTCCCGCACGCCATGAACTAAATCGCCTTCGCAATCATCATACCCATGGGCTACCATGGCGCCATGCAAGGACAACATGACCCCGTGAACGGGGAGTGCCGCTTTCAAATCTGTCAGGATTTCATCGCGGAACGTCTCGAATGTCTTTTGAACTGTAATTCCAGAAGGAGTGGCAAACGTGCATAGACTTTCCGCAACTTCCCATCTTCGGGCTTTCGCATGATCTCGCCAAATCACCAAAGGAACGCCAATCATATGGATATCGTCAGGATGATCCCCATTGCGGACCAGATAACATTCTTCGAAAGCAGCGGTGTCTGTAGGCAACGGGGCAAATGTGTGGGTTTCAGTTCCAAGGGCGGCGGTAAATAGTTTCATGTGAAGGTTCTTCTTATTTTTTATCGACAGTTGATTTGCAGCTTAAAATCTACTCTTGTAATATGAATAGCACAGGCCATACTGATTTCAAGAGAATTGCCGTAACAGGAGGGAAGACTAATGGATCTTAACAGCACCACCAACGCAGCCCCAGGGTTTGCCAAAACCCCCGATTATGTCATTACTTTTGAAAACGCAGATCAGGAACTCGTTGCGACTTTGCAAGGACAGGTTATTGCAAGAAGCAAACGCGCCGTCATTTTAAAAGAATCCAACCATACGCCCGTGGTCTACTTTCCACTAAATGACGTCAAGCTCGACACTGTTTCACAAACCGAAAAGGAAACTTTTTGTCCGTTCAAAGGAACCGCCAGCTACTTGAGTTTTGGCGACGAAAAGAACATTGCATGGTCCTATGAGGATCCCTTTGAAGAAATGCTGGAAATCAAAAAATACATCGCCTTTTACACCGATCGCCTGGATGCGCCTATCTTGGCGTAACCCGTTATGTGGAAATTGGTCTTTATGTATTTGGATATCCACAAAAAATAGAATTTTTGGCCCCAATTTCGGCACATTTCCATGCCAACTTAAATTTGGATACCTATGGCTATCCCCGCGCACTAAGGGAGAACAAAATGAAAAGTTGGGCAAATTTAGTAACTTGTACCGCCCTCGCCGTCTTTTTGGCTGCAATTGGACCAGTAACGGCAGCTGAAAATACGTATAGAATGTCCGTGCTGGCGCCCGGGACTCCCTCAAATTCGGTCATGTCAAGCTTTGCTGATATTACCAATCAATATGTCCCTGATACCCTGATCGACGTCACTTCAGGAGGTGTCGCAACACGCCATGCGTTGGATGCCGCACGGGGCACGACAGATTTTTTCTTGTCCTCAGCAACCATTCATCATTTCATGCGGGAAAGCATGAACATGTATCAGAACGTAGATGATGCTTCACTGCTCGCAGAAAACTTGCGCAGCGTGTTAAATTTTCCCATCGGGGTCTATAGCATCTTTGCCTATCTCGATTCCGGCATTCGCTCCATGAAGGACATCAAGGGGAAGAAAGTATTTGCAGGACCGCCTTCTGGCGGTTCTAAAGCAATTGCAACCGCATTAGTAGAAGGCATGTCGGGGCTCACGGCCAACGAGGATTTTGAGATTGTTGATTTAAACTGGGGAGAAGCCGCGGAAGCGTTCGAAAAGCGAGAATTTGATATTTATGTCCGCTTGAACAACACACCGGACCCAATTATCAATTCCATCGCTCGAAATGACCAAATTAGATTCTTCGGCCTTCAGGACGCAGATTACAAGGCACAAAGAATAGTCGAGCAACTGCGCTTGCCCGGACGAACCTTGGAAGCAATTGATACCAGCGTCTACGGAAAGAATGTTCTTAATAAGGATCCGGTGCAATCAATCGGATCCTGGGCCGGGATTGCCACCCATAAAGATGTCCCCAAGGATCATGTTTATGCGATGACCAAGGCATTCTGGGAAAACATGGGGAAATCCGAAGCAATGGCGCCCTGGATAAAATTAATTCGCATTGATACGGCTCTGGTGGAAATGAATATGCCTCTGCATCCCGGGGCGCGGCAATATTATGAAGAGCGCGGGTTGATCATTCCGGGAAATCTTGTGGCAACTAACTGATAAATCTGCGATCCTTCTGTTTAACAGCTGCTTTCAGTAGGATGACAATATGGGTAAACCGCGAAATATCCTCTTCATTATGTGTGACCAATTGCGGGCCGATTATCTCGGATGCACTGGACATCCAAGCATAAAAACACCCCATATTGACGCTCTGGCCGGAAAAGGCGTTATCTTTGATCGCGCCTTTTGCCAGGCACCGGTTTGCGGGCCTTCTCGCATGTCATTTTATACAGGCCGCTATATGCACTCTCATGGATCGACTTACAACGGCGTTCCGTTGAATGTCGGTGAGCAGACCCTGGGGGATTATATGCGCAACCTGGGCGTCTCCACGGGGCTAATTGGAAAAACCCATATGACGGCGGATCGACAAGGTATGAAGCGGTTAGGTGTCGATCCACAAAGTGACGACGGTATTCTCGCCAGCCAATGTGGCTTTGAGCCCTGGGAGCGCGATGACGGCCTGCATCCGGATTCCGGCACTGATCCAAATTTGCCGTATAATCAATATCTTCGCGCGCAAGGCTACGACGGTGACAACCCGTGGCACAGTTTCGCCAATTCCGGTATTGATGAGGACGGCAATGTCGCCAGCGGATGGCTTCTTCGCAATGCTCATCTTCCAGCCCGTGTCGATAAAGCGCATTCCGAAACCGCTTATATGACAGATCTGGCGATGGCCAAAATTTCTGGACTGGGGGATACGCCTTGGTGCCTGCATTTGAGCTATATCAAGCCTCATTGGCCGTATATCGTTCCGGCGCCGTATCATAATATGTATAACAGCAACGACATTCTTCCCGCGAACAGAACCGAGGCTGAAAAACTAGCACCGCACCCGGTGATTGGTGCTTTCATGGGGCATGAAGAAAGTCAGAATTTTTCTGATGAAGCCAAACGACAGCATGTTATTCCCACTTATATGGGATTGATAAGTGAAATCGATGACCATATCGGACGCCTTGTAGCCTTTCTTAAGCAACAAGGGAGACTGGACGATACACTGATCGTGCTTACCAGCGATCATGGGGATTATCTGGGGGATCACTGGCTTGGTGAGAAGGAAATGTTTCATGAGGAAAGTCTGGCCATTCCGATGATCCTTTACACACCGGATGAACAAGCCGCTGCCACCCGTGGCCAGCACATCACGTCAATGGTTGAAGCCATTGATCTTATTCCAACATTTATCGAGGCACTTGGTGGGGAAGATCAATCTCATGTTCTTGAAGGTCGTTCCCTTGCCCCGCTTCTAAATAACACTGAATTAACTGATTGGCGGGACGCCGTATTTAGCGAGGCCGATTATGCTTGGCGCGGGGCACGATTGGCTCTTGATCTCGCGCCCGATCAAACACGCGCGTATATGGTACGCACGGATCGTTGGAAATTCATATCTCATGATCACTTCAGACCGCAACTATTTGATTTAAAAGAAGACCCTCATGAACTTTCCGATCTCGGAGAAAATACGTCATATCAGGAAACTAGGCGAGAAATGTCAGAACTTCTCACTAAATGGCTACGGGAGCGCCGCAACCGGACAACGATTACCCATGAGGAAATCGAAAATAGAACGGATAACGCCAAAGAGCGCGGGATTTATTTTGGTGTCTGGTAACGGTTATTTATAAGGGCTTTCCTTTGCCTGACTAACACCTGTATTTCCTCCCGTGGGCTTTGTCGCTTGGTAATGCCGAGGGGGTTCACCGCCTGCCTGATGCCGCAACTCCGCTTCCGAAGGACGTTCCAAAGACTGACCGGCCGTTACGGCCGCCTTGCGGTCCACGGGTTTTGGATCTTTCTGATCGGGAGCCGGCATTGTGTTGGCCGGATAGTAGGCCATTTTTTGTTTAGCCGCATCAACAGTCCGCGCGGGATCAATGTCCCGTTGGTTCGTTCCCTTTGGAGGGTCAACAGATATTCCATCAATGATTTCATGGTCAAACCACCATTTCTTAACAGGGTTTCTCATGCCATTTTCGAGCTTATCATCGAGCCAGGTTGCAATTGGAACCATCAATGGTTTAAGCGCCATGGCGTTAATGCCCATCCAACTGGCAACCCGGGTCAGATAAGCCCCATCTGCATCCACCACTTTATTTATCGGACAGGTCTTCATACAGCGGCCACAAGCAGAGCCTTTCGGATTGGTCACCCGATATCGTGTGCACCGTTCCACATCGGGTTTCCAGATTTCGTAGCCGTTAAACATCACCTTATCGCCAAATGGAATGGCATCGCACGGGCATTCCCGAGCACATTTCATGCAGCTTCCGCAGAATGACTGCAGGCCAAAATCGATAGGTTTATCGGCGATCAGCGGCAAATCCGTTGTCAATACGACGGATTTAAAACGCGGACCGACGAATGGGTTAAGAACGAGTTCCCCAATCCGGCTCAACTCACCCAAACCTGCCCATAAAATTAGTGGAATTTGAAGAACCTCACTGTCCGCATTAGTTTGCGCCCGAGATGCTACACCTTTTTCCCTCAGCATTTGCCCCATCAAACCAGCTATTTCGGCACCACGTAAATAGCCGCGCATGGATTGCGCCCCGGACATCCAGTCGTCACCACTCGCCCCTTCCATGGTCTCATAACCTTGGTCAATCAGCATGACCACAGCGTATTTGTGGTTTGGAATGATTTCGCTGCCATCCGCTCGATGCGAATACCAGGCATAATTCGGAACTTCGCAGATACCCGTTAAATCAGCGCCCAGATAATAAGACAACGACTTGATGGCTTTCGTATTATCAGCCGGGTTCTTAAGATCTACCGCAATATCGGGTGCAACTGGACCGTCCTGTTGCGGCACAAGCGCTTTTATAAGGTCGAGCAAACTTACGGAAAGAGGTGTTTTGAAGGCGAAACGTCCCCTTTCTTTCTGGGCCTTTGCCCCCAAATCACCGAACAGGGCGCGCTGAAAAAATTCGGCGCGTTTTGGAACCCGCGGCACTTCATCATCGAGAATAAGGGTCGTTGGGCGATCGATGCGCTTAACGGTTTCCATGGGATACCGGCTCAAATGACTGGCCCGTTTGGTGCGTCGTCGTCTTTCTCGGCCCGACTGCGCGCCATTTTGACCCCACCAGTAATGCAAACCGCTGGCTCTCAAAGCTTCGGCATGTAGCGGCGCGTCGACGGCAGCTTCAAATTCCATACTGATCGCCGCCAACGAAAACTCTCGTCCAATAAAGGGGGCGGAAATCACGTCACCGGTTCGGACGGTCAACCCCGCGAGAACACTCAACTTTTCGATATCAATTTCTGGATCTCCAGCCACATGAACCTGCGCGTCAAACCCCATATTTCGGACATGCCCCGCAACACTTGTCGCAATTTCGGTAATTCGCAAATGATGCAAGGCAATCGCAGATTTACCAATCCAGGAAAAGGCCAAATTTGTCTGCTCTGGCAAGCGCGCATGCTCGAGCAAAATCACAAGGGCATGGGAATGCCCCGAATTTGTTTTATGATTTAACCATGCCGTTTCAGGTATTTCACAAATACCAGCCATACTGGCATCCAGAAAATAGGCGGCGCCTTTCAAGTCTACAGCTCGTGGCCCCAGATCATTCGGCAACGGGGCCATTTGTGGGGCAGATGTTCCCTCCTTGAAGTGACTGAAAAGATTTTGATAGTCGTTCGCGGCGGCGCCAATACCAGTTTGTTCGCCCGCGGGACCGGACATAACACTGGGTGGTCGTTTTGCTTCTTGCCCAAAAACCGTACTATCCCGCCTCAGAGTTTCCAGAGGAAACGGTCCGAAATGGAAGGGACGATTTTTTGAGCGCGGAAACAAAAACATGTAAATCTCTTTGCTAGAATACGACGCCGAAGGTGAATAATACTACTCCGCCAAAGGCCACGAGGGCAAGCCTCGGTAAAAAGGCAAAAGGCGCAATCATGCCGAACGATATCGCCGAAAGACCAATGGCTATTTTCAAGAATGCTGTCAGCGCACCGACGGGATTATCTGCAAGCTCTATGAGAGACGGATTGGCGATCATTGCCAACGGAACAAGATAGAGCCCTACGCCAAGTAGCATCGCAAATAGAGCCACTTTCAACCAATTCTCCTGCACCATTCCGGCAGCAATAAATACAGCCCCGCATACCGGTGGTGTTATGGTTGAGAGCAACGCAAACCAGAAGACGAACAAATGAGTGAGAAGTGGATCAAGGCCCTGCGCCTGTAGAGCCGGACCGGCGACAGAAACACAAATGACATAGGCCGCCGTTGTCGGAACCTCCATGCCCAGAATCAAACATGCGAGGGCCGTTAAAAGAAGCGCCGGCCAAAGCTGATCCCCTGAACCGCTTAAAATAAGCGATGTGATTTTTATTCCCAGCCCGGTCTGGCCAAGGACACTGATGACCAAACTCGCGCAAAGAATAATCGATGCGATCAGTGAAATTTGCTTTCCCGCCGTGATACAGACCGTTTCCAATCGCCCGATGGTGCGCTTGACCGACACCGTAAGCCGTCCATCAAATAGCAAAAGTATTGCGGCGGCCAAAATGGCGACACAGGCAGCATATTGCGGGGTGTAATCGCCAATAAACATCCGTTCGAGAAGAACAAAGAACGGTACGGCAAAAAAAGCCGATGTAATGATGACATTTTTGGTAGAGGGCTGCTCTTCAACTGGAACACCCTTTAATTCATATCGCCGCGCAAAAGCGTTGATCCCGACCCAGACTGCGATAAAATACAGGATTGCAGGCAAGATAGCCGCGGCCATAATTCCCGTATAGGGCACGCCTGTCAGCTCTACCATGACAAACGCCCCGGCTCCCATCAATGGCGGCATGATCTGGCCGCCTGATGATGCGACGGCTTCAACAGCACCGGCCAATCGCTTCGGATATCCAAGACGTGTCATCGCTGGCAAAGTAATTGCCCCTGTGGATGCCACATTAGCCGATGCCGATCCCGAAATGGATCCGAATAACGCGGAAGACAACACCGAAACTTTCGCAGCGCCGCCCTTTAATCTTCCCGCAGCGGCCGTCGCCACATTCATAAAGCCTTGACCCGCCTCACCCGCATTCAGAACGGCCCCCATAATAACAAAGACCGCTACGATTCCGACGGATACAGCCGTCAGTTTCCCCCAGAGCCCACCTTCTGCAATGGTCATCGTACCAAGGAAACTCTGAATAGGCAGGCCGGGATGACCAAATTCGCCCGGTAAATGCTGACCTAACAAACCATAACAAAGCGCCAATAGCGCGACCAACGGTAGCGGCCAGCTGATCGAACGGCGCGCCATTTCCAGAACAAGTAAAATCAGAAATACCGACAGGATCAGCTGAAAATTACCTTCCAGTGATCCATACTGGTCTCCCAACATGGTTTCATTGGCAGCGATCCAGAAACATCCCAGAATTCCAAGTGTACTAAGAACGAACCCAACAAGCTTCTGCGCAGTGGTTTTTGCCATAAAGACAAAAGCCCAGGGCAATGCCAAAGCCATGTGCAACGGCCTCGACACCAGACTGGGGACAAGACCACTAAAGACCAGTCCGATGTGAAAGAGAATGGACAGGCCGCCTAACGCGCTCCAAAGCACTCGTCGTTGCGGCGACCCGTCAATCATGGTTAGCGAAGGGCGGCTGGAACTTCAATCCCTGCTTCATCATAATATTTGAGCGCACCGGGATGAAGTTTTCCGTAAACGTTTGCCAACATGGCGCCGGAAACCGCATTCCACCATGGATGGTTCGCACCCATTTCCGCTTTTTGCGACCAGTAGGTTTTTGTAAGCGCATACGCAGTCGCATCATCCATCTGCGTTGTCGTATACGCAACAACTGGTAGCGACGTGGTTTCTGTTGCAGCGTCAACGCCCTGATATGTTCCCGCTGGGATCATCAACTTCGTCCGCTTAGTCTGCTTCACCTGCTCATCTGTCAGACTGATCAGAGTAATCGGTGTTGTTGCAGCAGCCTCAATTACATTTGGCGCCGGATATGATCCAGCCGTAACAAATCCATCAATTTGCTTGTTTTTCAATGCAGCAACAGAGCTACCCAATTCAACATTGGCGATATTAACTTTACCTTCCAAGCCGAACAATTTGATATATTTTGCGCCTTCCTTCGCGCCAAAGGATCCTTTACCGATCAATAGTTTCTTACCGGCCAGATCTTCAAATGTCTTAACATCGCTGTCCGCCCGCATGACAAAATGCATGGTCAATGACGGAATCGGAAACAAGGCACGGATTTCATCATATTTCGGATTGGTCTTGCCTTCGAACATGGCCTTGCCCTTTTGGGCAAGTTTTACCAAAACAGGTGGGGTCGTGAATACGTAGTTCCCGGTCCGCGCAGCGACTTCTTTAACATTCTGAACAGAGCCCTGACTCTCTTCAACCGTTAAAATGATATCGCCGTTGGATCCTTTTTTCATGGCTTCTGCGATCTGCACAGCCATTTGATAATAGGAAGACGTCGATTTTGCCGATTTATACGTCACCCGAGTTTCTGCTGACGCAAAGTTGCTTGTTATGAGCGCTGCCGCGAGGACTGCGCCACCCAATAAACCGATTTTCATGTGATACTCCCTAATAAAGAATTTTTGCCATAGTTTCTTGTTGTTATTCGTCTGTCAAGGTTAGGAGGCAATCATTCCACATCCTCATACGGTAGACCAACATATTGTTGAGCCAACACGCGACGCCCCGCTTCTTCCTTCAGGAAAAAACTAAGCTCGGAACTTCTGATCCTTCCTTCAATCTCACTCTCATCGAACGAGTGCAACATGCTGGTCATCCACCACGAGAACCGCACACCATGCCAAACACGCCGCAAGCAAATTTCAGAGTATTTCGGAATAAGGTCGATCCGGTTTTCCTTATAAACCTTCGTCAAAATCCGATACAACGTACTGACGTCACTTGCCGCCAGATTAAGTCCTTTTGCACCAGTGGGCGGGACGATATGGACCGCATCACCAACAAGGAACATCTTGCCATATTGCATGGGTTCCGCAACGAAACTTCTTAGCGGTGCAATACTCTTTTCAAGCGCTGGACCAGTGACAAGTCGTTCTGCAGATTCTGCTGGCAGGCGTCGTTTGAGTTCTTCCCAGAAACGGTCATCAGACCAATTTTCCACTTTCTCATCGACGGGAACTTCCAGGTAATACCGACTACGGGTCTCAGAGCGTTTGCTGCACAGCGCAAATCCTCTCTCATGCTTTATGTAAATCAGCTCAAAATTCACCGGAGGCGTATCCGAGAGCAGGCCCAGCCATCCGAAAGGATAAATTTTTTCGTATTCTTTTAGCACGCCATCTGGGATAGACGGCCGACAGATCCCATGAAAGCCATCACATCCGGCTATATAGTCGCATTCCAGACTATATAGCTGTCCATCAACAGAATATGTCACGAAGGGATTGTCAGTTTTAATGTCCTGCGGCTGAACATCAATCGTTTCATATACGGTTTTTTGCCCAGATGCATCGCGAGCGTTCATCAGATCATGGGTAATTTCTGTTTGCCCATATACCGTAACGACTTTCCCGTCCGTAAGCCCGCTTAAATCAATTGAATGGACCTCGCCGTAAGACGCAATCTCAACCGCATGATGGATCTCCCCCTCTGCTTTCATACGATCAGCAACGCCGGCTTCCTCCATAAGATCCGAGAAGCCTTGTTCTACGACACCCGCACGAATTCGACCCAGAACATATTCTGCGCTGACCCGTTCCAAAACGACGTTGTCTATGCCCTGTTTGTGCAACAGCTGGCCGAGTAAAAGCCCAGAAGGACCTGCCCCAATAATCGCGACCTGAGTTTTTTGCCGTATCAAGTTGATGTTTCTCCCGCGAAAACAGTTGAGTGTAACTTATCTCCCTTCCAGCGATTTCGATATTCCATTTTTTGACGAAGGAGATTAGAAAATGCTTTAAATTGGTGCATTAGCAGAAATATTCGTTTTTAAATTGTTATCAGTATTGTAACACAGTTTGACGTAGAAACAGCAGTTACCCAGTGGGAATAAAACTTTTGACGCAGACGACCAATCATAAGCCGACTTATCTTGCCGCAGATTGCGGTGGCACCCATTGCCGTGTTCGGCTCTATGACTTGAACGGCGACAAGTTGTCCGAAGGCACCGCGGGCCCAGCCAACGCGTCCCTCGGGCTGGATGTTATGCTGTCGGCTGTTATTGATGCGTCCAAAGACGCCCTCACACAATTAACAGGCCCGAGCACCCGCTTGTCTTCCCTAAAGGCCGGCTTAGCCATAGCAGGGCTTGTTAATGATGACCTTCGCACTGATTTTTGCCAGATGGAACATCCCTTTGCCTCACTTTCTGCCGAAACAGATGCCTTCGTCGCGCGGTTGGGTGCATTTGGCACAAAAGATGGCGCGTTATTGATCACCGGAACCGGTTCTTGCGGGTTCGGCGTCGTAGATGCAAAAAGTTTCTATGTTGGTGGCTGGGGGTTTTCAATTTCGGATCAAGGCAGCGGCGCACGACTGGGCCATTTAGCGGTCCGCCGGGCAGTTCAGGCTTTCGATGCAATCCAACCCTCCTCTCCGTTATGCAAAGAGATATTAAATGCGTTGGGAGGAACAGCCGCTTCCGCTCATCATTGGGCGATGTCAGCCCGCCCTGCTGATTACGGAAAATTTGCCGCCATTGTCTTCGCCCATGCGGACCAAGGGGATCCAGTCGCCGAGGAGTTATTGGTCCAAATTGCGACGGAAATCGACGAGTTGGTTTGCGCAATGCTAAACAAGGGTTCAATGAAAATATGCCATATGGGTGGATTATCGACTGCAATCCGGTCCCGATTAGCTGCGGAGAGTGTCCGACATCTAGTTGAACCTGAGGGAGATACTTGTGACGGCGCCTTACAATTGATCAGAGAAAACCTTGGGCTGATTAATTCTCACGTTCAGGGTAAATAGTTATGCTTGCACTATCCAACGGACATATTTATGCCGGTGATACCTGGCTGAAAAACCACTCCGTTGTCATAAAAAATGGAAAAATTGACAGAATTTGTCGATCCGAAGATGTTCCGGCTTCCTGCCTTATTGAAGATTTGGGTGAGCACCACCTGGTGCCTGGATTTGTAGATATCCAGGTTAATGGCGGTGGCGGTGTAATGTTAAACAACACCCCTGATAAGTCCTCTATTGAAATTGTCGCCGCAGCGCATCGAAAATTTGGCACGACTGCTCTTACCCCGACCTTCATCACTGACGCGCCATCTAAGATGAAGGATATGGCCGCGGCGTTGGAAATTGCGCTGAAAGAAAACAGCCCCGGTATTAAAGGGATTCATTTCGAAGGCCCTTTTCTCAACATTGAGCGTAAAGGGATCCATGAGGAAAGTTTCATCCGGCCAATGGATGACGGTTTCCTGCAGTTGATAGCTAGCTTTGATCTTGGGCAGGTCATTGTGACGTTGGCGCCGGAAAAAGTGCCCTCAGATTACATCCGAGCTCTCGTAGATATGGGCGTACGAGTTTGTGCCGGCCACACAAGCGCTACCTTTGAACAAATACAAAAGGCCATGAATGCGGGCCTAACTGGATTTACCCATCTTCATAATGCGATGCCCGCAATGCAAAGCCGCGAACCCGGTGTGATTGGTGCTGCATTGGCGAGCCAGGACAGCTATTGCGGTGTTATAGCAGATGGCCATCATGTCCATCGGGCAACACTAAGTGCAACGCTTGCGGCCAAAGGACCGGATAGAATTATGCTCGTCACGGATGCCATGGCACCCGTTGGTACAGATGATACGCAATTCACCCTTGGAGATCAGCTTATCGATGTTCGTGAGGGCAAATGCACCACGACTGAAGGTGTATTGGCGGGTTCTGCCCTTGATATGGCGACAGCTGTTCGTAATGTCGCAGAACTGCCGGGGCAAAATCTATTATCTGCCGTCAAAATGGCATCGACAACTCCAGCGACATATTTGGGACTAAGTGATAGAATTGGTCAAATTCGATCTGGCTTTGATGCTGATTTGGTCTTGCTGGATAGAGATCTCAAGGTGACTAAAACATGGATAGCAGGCGAAATAATTTAAAAGTCCATCTTTGCTAAAGATAACACCCGGACCTATTGTCATTAAAATCAGACTGGCCAGATATTTGGCACTGCTGTCACCAGCCATTTTGTCAATGCTGCATTGACTTCCCTCGGCTTCTCTTGTGCCATCCAGTGCCCTGATTTTATATTCTTCATTGTCAGATTTCGGCAATAAGTTTGCATCGGTTCAGCCAACCTCGAATCTACGCATTCGCATGTATAATCATATTCTCCCAACAGAAACAAAGACGGCAAATCGATATATCCGTCGTTCAGTGCTTCGCCCGCATATTCTGCGTTCGCCTCATGGTTCATGTAATAGGAATCAGGGCCAAAAAAGCCGTTCCGCGACAATGCCGCTGCGTAGATACTTAAATCTTCTTCACTCACAACGTCACCATCCCTTGGCACGTCCGGTGCTTCGCCCAATTCCCCGAACCACCCGCCATTTTTTCTGACCATTGAGGTATGTGATGGTACCTTCGAGCCACCTGGTTTACCTTTGCGAAAGAGCGCTTTGACGGTGTTCAATGGATTCGCGTCGAAAGCAGCACATGCCTCATCAAAATTTTCTTCGTAGAAACGCATATATTCCCACTGACCCGCTGGAAATTGTTCGATGGGATAGGTTTCCCTATCAACGAGGGGAAGAAATGCGTCCAAACCACGTTCCAGGGTGTAATAGGGAACGCAAAGGTTCGCTACCGCGTAGCACCGATCTGGATGATGGCTGGCTATATTCCATACTGTTGGGCTGCCCCAATCATGTCCAACCCAAATGGCCTTTTCCTGATCTAAAGAATCCAACAATTCGATCATATCCGCAACGACCTCACGCTGCGCATAATTGCAATGCTCCGCATAGACGCTTGAACGCCCATACCCCCGCATATCTGGTGCAATAGCATGAAATCCAAGGCTGCCCATCGCCCGCAATTGGTGCCGCCAGCTGAGCGATAGTTCAGGCCATCCATGAACAAAGATTATAAGAGGACCGTCTTTAGGTCCGGCTGAAAGGTAAGATGTCGTGTGCCGCTCGCTTCGTATCGCATGTTCAGTAATCGTCGCTATTTTCATCGATCTTCCTCAGCCAGCATTTACTAAATTTTTTTACTGCAAAACTATAACCCACTCCCGGGTTAATTGGGAGAAGGCCAATTAGATTCATAAAAATTGAGCTTAATTAAATTTTAAGTTGTCTCATCTAAAAATACATATAACCACGATAATTGATTTTGAAAGAATTCAAGCAAATGGACACGAAAGCCGAGAACATTATTGATTTCCCTACGGATCTTCGCAAAAACGTAAGATCTGTCGTCGATAATATCACAAATGCTTCCGCAAATCTGACACGCAGTGCGAAGATACTGCAATTGAGGGCTGATCAAACGATCATCGCGACGACGCCACCAGCTCCTGTTCAAGCTGCATTGGCAAAAGCGCAGGAATTAACTCAAAACGCCAAAACTCTCAGCGAACAAATTAACTTGCTCCGCTCCAACCTGCTGAAGTAAATACTACGTGTTATTTTACTTTATCATGGATCATTAAGACCAATTTTCCATGGTAATTTATTGACTCCCCAACAATGATCCACGTACAAATCCTCTAGAACAATATGGCACAGGCGTCCCGACGCCTAAAATAAGCCGATTTACAGGAGGATCTCTTTATGTTTTCGATAACCAGGCGGGCTGTTACTAAAATTGCACTCAGCAGCTTCGTTGCTTTGACTGCTGCTTCATTCGCAATTCCTGCGTTTGCCGCTGACAAAATTACTGTTGGGGCGTTGCGGTTCACGTCACATTCTCCGAGCTTCGTGGCTTTCGAGCGTGGGTATTTTAAGGATCAAGGCCTGGAGGTCGAATTCAAGTTTTTCCAAGCCGCGCAGCCTATGGCTGTCGCCATCGCGTCCGGGGATGTAGATTATGGCGTCACGGCCATATCCGGCGCATTGATAAACTTGGCGAATAAGGGAGCTATCAAAATCATTGGCGGCGCATTACAAGAAGAACCCGGCATTGACGGTCAAATCATTCTAGTTTCAAAGCAAGCTTATGATGACGGCGTCACATCTCCCGCCATGTTGAAAGGTCGGAGTTTTGGTATTACACAAGCCGGTTCGTCCTTTCATTATATGGCACATAAGATCGCACAGAAAGAAGGCTTTGAAGGATCGGATATCAAAACCATTCCGCTACAAAAAGTGGGTGCAATCATCGGTGCTCTTAAATCGGGCCAAGTCGACAGCTGGTCTATTGTCCCCCATATCGCCAAAGCATTATCCAAAGGGCCAGCCGTTGAGCAAATTGGAATGATTTCCGACTATATTCCAGACTATCAAGTAACGACTGTTTTCACGTCCACAGAAAATGCGGAAACCAAACAAGATTTGACAAAGCGTTTCTTGAAGGCTTTTTCCATGGGTGCCGCGGACTTCAATGCTGCTTTGGTTGACAAGACCGCCGGAGATCAAGCCGCTGAAGATATGGTGGTTCTTATTCACAAATATGTCTATGCCAGCAAACCCTATGAAAAAGCAGCCCCGTCCATCCGAAATGGCGCCATGCGCATTAATAAAGATGCGGCACTTAATATCACCAACGTCAAAGATCAGTTGGCCTGGTTTCAATCCGAAGGGTTGGTTTCAGAAGACATCACGATCGAAATTCTCGTGAATACAGATTATGTCGATACTTTCTAGATTCTGATATGGACCTCAGTCTTCGCCATATTTCACATCGATATGACGATGTTGAGGTCCTTAATGATATTAATCTTGATATCAAGCAGGGCGAAATTGTTTGTATAATTGGTCCTTCAGGCTGCGGAAAATCGACCTTATTGCGATTTATCGGCGGTCTGGAACGGCCCACTACGGGAAACGTTATCCAGGTCGGGACGGCTCCGTCGGATTCTCTAAATCCCCTCACCTATATCTTTCAGGATTTTGCGCTTTTACCGTGGCGCACTGTTGAGGGCAACATATCTCTCGCTCTCGAAGATCATTCGCTGTCCGCGAAGGATAAAGAGAATATCATCGCCGATGTACTTGCCCGGACAAAACTTACGGAATTTCGAAAAGCCCTTCCTAAGCAGCTATCTGGCGGCATGAAGCAACGCGTTGCAATCGCGAGAGCACTTAGTGTACGTCCCGCCGTTCTGTTGATGGATGAGCCATTGTCCGCTCTTGATAGCCAGACCCGCGAACTGTTAATGGACGATCTGATCGATTTATGGTCCAAAGATCCATATACAGCTTGTTATGTTACCCACAATTTAGCCGAGGCCGTGCGGTTAGGTCACAAAATTGTCGTGCTATCCAGGCGGCCTGGTAAAATTAGAGAAATTGTCGCGATAGACATACCTCTCGCTGAGCGCACGCGACTATCTCCGGAGCTGGAGAAAATTCAAAGTCAGTTATGGGAAATGATGCGTGAAGAAGCGCTTGCCGCCGACATGGAATTAATCGATGTCTGAAAAACCTCCTGTTGATGAAAAAAACATGCTTTCGCAATTTTCGGAAAAAACCGTGCCTTTTCGTGGCGGAGGGTTTCTGCCGACGCCTAAAAGAATAATCGGCCCGCTCGTTTTTGTCGGGCTCATTCTTTTTTGGGAGTACGGATCGCAAAATGGCATCATCAGCCCCCTTGTTCTTCCGGCCCCATCGGAAGCCTGGAGCGCCTTTATGGATCTTGTCAATTCAGGGTTACTTTGGCAGCACCTCGCCGCGTCGCTACAGCGTCTGGTCATTGGCTGGTCAACAGGAACTTTCCTAGGCATTTTTGTCGGCACGTTGATCGGGCTTTTTTCCGTTGCTCGCTCAGGCCTATCTCCTCTTGTCTCCGCTATATTTCCGATACCAAAAATAGCTCTTTTACCGCTGTTCATTATCTGGTTCGGCATTGGCGAAGGTTCCAAGGTTGCGACTATTATGTTCGGTACTTTTTTCCCTACTGTCATTGCGACATATGGCGGCATCGACAATGTAGATCGGAATCTAATCCGAATGGGTCAATCCTTCGGATTAAGCCGATTTTCTATTATTCGAAAGATTATATTACCGGGAGCTCTCCCGGCGATTTTATCAGGTGCACGAATTTCAGCAGCAATTGCGATCATCTTGCTAGTCGCGGCCGAAATGATTGCTGCTGAATACGGTATTGGCGCCTACATCCTTCTTGCAGGAAGTTTGATGGCGACAGATCAACTTATTGCAGGAGTCGCAATGCTATCAATTTTGGGGTTGATCATTGCCTGGTTAATTGGAATGGCGGAAAAGTATTTTCTCAAATGGCGAACCTAAGCACAAATTCTGTCTTCTTGAATTTGAACGCAACCAAACCGCAACAACGTTATATATTTAAAAAACAGCTGAAAACTTGAAGTTTTACGTCTTGTTTTATCTCAATTAACCATTTGGTAATATTACCAAGGTCAATATGCTGTTTATGACAGCAGCACTTCAATATCGCGCCCGACCCTCATTGATGGTCAAAAGGCAATCTCTCACTGACAAGGCATATTCTGCCATCAAAGCTGAGATCATTGCGGGGCATATTTCGCCCAACAACTTTATAGATCTTCCGCAAATCGAAGACCAGTTAGGGATGAGCCGCACACCTATTCGCGAGGCAATGCTGCGTCTTCAAACCGAGAAAATAGTTGAAATCGTGCCAAAGCAAGGTATTCGAATTTTACCCTTTTCAGTCAAAGAGCTGGAGGAATTTCATCAAATAATATCCTCGCTTGAGCTTCAAGCAGTTGGCAATATCTGTAGGCGTAAATTAACCCGAACGGATATCATGCCCATCCTTTATGCGCTTTCCTCTATGGAAAACGCCGTAAAAACACAAGATGCGGTAGGTTGGGCCGATGCCAACGAGACATTCCATCGGGGCTTATTCATTCTAAATGGAAACTCGAAGCTCATGGAAACTGGTTTAGGGTATCGAGATGTCATTCAAAGAGCTTTGACACTTGCTTTTAGTCATATTTCCACTGCCGATAGGGAGCGTTCTTTACGGAACCATAATCACCTAAAAGAAGTCATTTTGGCTGCGGACGAACTGGCTGCCAGAAATATCTTCCTCGAACATTGTGATTGGATTGGCAAACAGCTGCAAACAGTACTTGCCCAACGTGAAATCACGTCTCTTTAGAACCTAACGGTTATCGTTCATACTTTGTGCAATGGGATCTTGACGACAAAATCGGTACCAACACCTTTGTAGGAACTACAGGTAATTTCACCGCCAAGTTTTCGGACCGACTGACGAACAGAATACAGCCCAATCCCCTGCCCTCTACTCATATTTGCGGCATCCTGCATCCGCACTCCAGGCTCGAATATTTTTGGGATGTCCTTTGCCTTGATCCCAATTCCAGTGTCTTCAATTTTTACACTCAGCAAGTTATCCTGTACGGAAGTGCTTACTTTAATGGCTCCGTCATTAGGCGTATATTTGACCGCATTACTAATCAAGTTTGCCAAGATACGTTCCATCTGCGCCGGAAAGTCTATTTCCTTTCTGAGCGGAACCTTATTCACCCAGTTCAGCGTTAAATTTTTCTCGGCAACGACCCGCTCAAACATCCGAAGAGAATCCTTCACGGTTTTCTCAAATTTCTCGATGGTGAGATCTTGCAATTCCAAAACCGATTTGCTGTCCGCCAACGGACCAGAGAGCGGTAAATAGTCAGCTAGATTTTCCTTCAAAGCTTCGGCCATAGCAAGCGCAGACCCGGCATATTCATCTTGCTTATCTTGTCCCAACGGGACGTCTTTAATTTGTTCAACAAATTGCCGGATCAAATCGATGAAATTTTGGACATCCCGACGGATCGCCTGTCCACCGTCTATAGTCACCTTCGTAAGTTTTTGTTCGGCTTCAAGGAGAATTCTTTCCCGCATTTTAATTTCAGACCGTTGATCAAATAATGCGACAATCCGCATGGTCCCATCTTTATTGGTTGTCAGATCTACTTGCACCGGGATTTGTTTACCGTCTTGCAGTTCCAGAACTGTTGCTATTCCTTTGACCGTATTGGATCTTGCGGAAGTACCAGGTTCCAGGTCAGATACCGGCAAGTCAATTATTTGGGAAATTGCTGCGCCAATAAGATTTCTAGGCTGAGTGTCCAATAGAGACGCTGCTGCAATATTGCAATGTCGTATACGCCCATCTATATCCGCGATCAAAAATGGTACCGTAGAATTGTCCAAAAAGCTTTCCAGTAATGATTTAGTTTCCGATTGCCTCTCGACCGCACGACGTTTCAGATAGTCAAATCGCAACCCCATGACGACCGCGACCGACAATAAAAGCCCTATGGCAAATAACGTCGTGTACAGAGAAACAAGATTAGCCTGATCTTTCTCTAGCGCCGCAACAACGATACTTCGTATTTCGGCCTGCTCCTGATCATGCATCTCAAGCAAGGCTAGCAAAGCTTTAAAAGCCGCCGTGTCGTCAATAGCCAAAGCAGCATCGATTTCATTGACTGATTTCCCTTCTTCACGCAATTGGTCGACTTTATTGATATTCACAAAGTAGTTTCTAAGCGTTGCTTCTATCGTGGTGATCTGCTGTTCAGCCGCTACGCCGAACCGATCTTGCAACAATTTCAGTTCTTCGCGTGCTGCTTCGAAATGACCAAAAAACTGTTCTTTGTTTTCATCATCGCCGCGAATTAAATAATCTTTAAAGTTGTGGATAAGTCCTTGAAATCCAATAATCGTAATTAGACGTTCCGTGTGATTTTCGGTTTCTTTAAACTGGTGATCCGTCTCACTCCATTGTGTGGGGGCGTTGAGGGAATACACTTGATATGTCCAGAAGAAAAGCAGCGCAAACAAGGCAGCAAGAAATGCGAGTATAACACCAAAGTTTTTTTGAAAATTCTCCGTCACAAAAATCGTTCCCTACTGCGAATATCAATACTAATACACTGAATACACCGGTCCCGTTGATAGTCTCGTCGGAAAGTCTTAACATATTGTTAATTTTATATTATTTACGAAAATGATTTTTGAAAAGGGTAAAGTATGTGACTAATTTGATCCGTTTTGGAGTAATTCTGCACATTCTCTATAATAGATACACAATGAGGGCGAAACTGTGACCGGAATGCAGAAACTACAAGATTTCTACATGTAATACGCGCAGGCAGGTGGAATTAATAATCGCAATTTAACGCTATTATGCCATTCGCTTTATGGACGGATAAAACGGCATTTTTCGGCATATATTAGATTAGAACCGACTTTATAACGACTTCGGAATGAAGCGTTTTATGAACTGGGCACAAGTCCGCTATTTCTAGCAATCGCGCCCGCTGTTCCTCAGACAATTCTCCTTTAAGTTCAATTTCACGCTCAATTGTATCAATTTTTCCTGAACTCGTTTCGCATTGCTCACAATCATCCGCATGTATTTTTTGATGGCGTAATTTGACAGCCACATGCTCAAGCGGCCATTTTTTTCTTTTAGCATACATACGAATAGTCATGGAAGTGCAGGCACCAAGGCCTGACACCAGTAAATCATAAGGCGTTGGCCCCCTATTAGAACCACCGACAGAGAATGGCTCATCTGCGATGAGCGGGTGACCACTACTGTCAATTTGTTGCACAAATTTCCCCGGAGTTTCTTCCGTAACAACTGTGCTGTTTTCGTCAGATTTCAACTTGGTTACTATATTTACAGGTTGTAGAGCTTCGATATATCGCTCGGCCCAGCTGCCAATAACATCGGCAACATAAATTGCGTCACTGCGTTTACTGAGCAAATGGTCGGCACCGTCTAAGGAGATGAAGCTTTTTGGATGTTTCGCTGATGTAAATATATTGGCCGCATTATTTACACCCACTGTTTGATCCAATGGCGCATGAAAAATTAGTAAGGGTTTATGAAGGTTTTTCAAACGTTCAACCTGCTCCTGGCCGTGAAGATCATCGATAAACTGTTTTTTTACCCTGAAAGGACGACCACCGATTGTCACGGCAGCCTCTCCTTTTTCTTCAATCTCAGTTTGGCTGTCCATGAAATGATGCCCAACATGCGCCGGATCAAACGGGGCACCAATCGTTACCACGGCTTCAGCACTCTTTACCTGTGCTGCTGCTGCAAGAATAGCAGCCCCACCTAAGCTATGCCCAATTAAAATGCTGGGGGCCTGATATTCTGCTTCCAGAAATTCCGCAGCTTTCAATAGATCAGTAATATTTGACGAAAAATTCGTATTCTCAAATTCCCCATCGCTTTGCCCCAGGCCCGTAAAATCAAACCTAAGCGTTGCTACACCGAGGTCCGTCAAGGCGGCGGCAACGCGAGACGCAGCGAAAATATCCTTTGAGCAGGTAAAGCAATGGGCAAAAAGAGCAAATGTCTTCGGCGTTCCGATCGGTAAATCCAGCCTGGCGGCCAACATACCGTCAGATCCCTGAAACGTAATTTTTTCTGATCGCATTCGTCGCTCCACTTCCCGTAAATAAACACCTTTGCTTGAAGGTAGTGGTTGCTGGCTTTTAGAACAATGGAAAAGAAAGCTTGATAACGGGGTAGTGATCGCTGTCTATTTGACCCAATAAGGATTACGAAGCTCTCGTTTAAGTACTTTTCCAAGTGCATTCCGTGGAAATTCATCCATAAATTCCGCACCAATTATCCGCTGCGTCTTTGCCAGTCTTTCATTTGACCATTGAACGATCGGTCCTGTCTCCGTTACATTTTCGCCTGCAATAATGAGCGCGTAGGGACTTTCGCCCCATTTTTCATGCGGAACACCAATGACGGTCACATCCGACACATCAGGATGTTCGCCGATGATTGCTTCAATATCCGCCGGGAAAACATTGAATCCGCCGGAAATAATCATGTCCTTTTTACGATCGAGAATATAGAGATAACCATCCCGATCCATTTTTCCGACGTCGCCAGATCTCAAAAAACTTCTACCTGAACTATCTGTAACTATCATCTCTTGAGTCAGATCATCTCGTTTGTAATAGCATTTCATCATTCCGGCACCATAGCCGCAGATCTCGCCAACGTTTCCTCGCTCAAGTTCATTTCCGTCATCATCGAAGATTTTAACATCGAACCCTAATACTGGAATGCCAACAGAATCTGGCTTGTCTGCATGCATATGTGGTTTACTCATGGAAGCAAATCCTTCTGAATAACCATATAAGGCGTATAAATTCGGCGTGAGACGCTGCAAGACCTCTTCTTTTGTATCAGGTCGCAGGGGCGATCCTGCACATAATACGGCCTCTAAGTGCTTCAAATCAAATGAATCAAAATCTTGATAACCCAATGTTACGATGAATTGCGTCGGGACCATAAACGTATGCGTAACCTGTTCACGCTCAGCCGTTTTTAAAAATGCCACCGGACTGAACTCTGGGAGAACGACGAGTGTACCACCTGTGAACAGGATAGGAAGCACCATCAGCCAAGTTCCGTTTGAGTAGAGCGCTGTCGTTGTCATGGCTCGAGATGAAGAAGAAAAACCCATTTCAATGGCATTGCTAAAGGACCAATGCTGGCGCGCGCGATGCGTTTGCACGATACCTTTTGGAAGTCCGGTTGTGCCCGAACTGTAAATAATGTTGAAATCATCATCGAGCCGAAAATCAATTTTTGGCGCGACATCTGATGCACCGGCAATGAACGATGGGAAATCCGTCCAGCCAGGAGCCCTAAAGTCAGCTGCAATAAAATTTGATTCCGGGATATTTTTGAGCTCTTTATATACTTGCCCGATCCGTTCGCGATATGCGGCGGCGGCAATCAACATAGTGGCATCACAATCATTTATGAGGGTCGACATTTGCTCAGCTGTCAATAATCCGCTCAACGGCACAACGCAGGCGCCAGCCCGAACAACGCCAAAAATAATCTCCAAGGCTTCTACCGTGTTACTCATCAATACAGCAACTTTGTCCCCGCGACCTATACCCCGAGAGACCAAAGCATTAGCAACGCGACTCATGTTTCCGTCAAAATCACCCCATGTGCGTCGCTCATCCCCGCAAATAACGGCTTCTTTATTCGGATTGAACTTGGCATGGATTGCCCAAAGTTCGGGCAAAAAGACCTGTGCGTCGTCAAGACTGCTCATATAAACTTCCTCGAAAAGATCCGCTTATTGATGTGCTTCCAAAATAATGACGGAACAGGCAGCTTCATCGAAGCCCATCACGCCCCCACCATTTTCTGCAAGAGCAAATTTCGGATTATCGGCTTGTCTTGCCCCGGCTTCTCCTCGCAATTGCTGAGTCAGCTCGTCAATCATGGATAATCCAGTTGCACCGACGGGGTGTCCTTTGGACACAAGTCCACCGGATAAATTAATGGGTCTAGAGCCGCCAAGCGAAGTTGCCCCACTTTCGACATAGGCGCCGCCTTGCCCTTCTTCGCAAAAACCCAACATTTCACATTGATAGATTTCGCAAAAGGATGTCGCGTCATGTACTTCAGCAATATCAATATCATTAGGCGTGAGACCCGCTTGTTTATAGGCTTTTTGGGCTGCCACAGAACTTAATCCCGGTTCATCTAAATCCCGGTATTTTCCGCCGGAGAGAACACTCGCCCGAATTTTGATTGCTCGCGCCTGCACTTCGGCCGGAAGTTTCTCCAGATATTCAGCAGAACAAATCAACGCAGCGGCAGCACCGTCGCCAATCGGCGCGCACATGGACCGCGTCAAAGGAAAACTAATCGGGCGGTCTTCCATTACCTTGTCAATACTGACCTCAAATCGATACTGAGCTTTGGGGTTCAGGCTGCCATGGTAATGGTTCTTGGAGGACGCTGCCGCAATTTGCCGCTGCGTCGTCCCATATTTTTTCATATGATACGCTGCCTGCATGGCATAGGTATCCATAAAAACCGTTCCTTCCCCATTCTCTGGATCGAACGATTTTCCAGCAAGCTCGCCAGCTTCCTTGTAATAGATTTTCCATTCATTTGCATCAAGCTGGTCAATACCTCCATCAAAAATTTCCTGTATTTTATCTGGATTATTAGGAATAAATGTTTTCTCCACACCAATCGCCAGCGATAATTCCGATTGACCAGAGAGAATATCTTTCCATGCCCCATGAAAAGCTAAAGACGCCGTAGCGCAAGCACCCTCAACATTTATTATCGGAACACGTTCGGGAAACAAACCCTCGTTGACCAAGGGTGTAAAAGACACTTGCCCTCGAATACAAGCCTGGCCAAACGTTCCCATGCCGCAATTACCGAAATAGGCCTGTTCTATATCACCGGAAACTTGAACTCCAACATCATCGAGGACGCCCAAATAAGCGTCTCGGGTAAGATCTTTAAATGACTTATCCGGCATCTTTTCAAAAGGCGTACTAAACGTTCCGATTATGTATGCATCACGCATTCTTCCATACTCCTTTTCATTACATCAAACAGGATCAGCTCAGTTTTGTTGGTAGGTTGTGCAGGCCCCGCATACTCAAACTATCAATCCAGTCAAGAGGAACAGTATCCAAGCATGTGTAATTCGGAAAACGTTCCAGGAATTGGTTAATCGCAATTTTGCCTTCAAGACGAGCTAGCGAAGCTCCCAGACAAAAATGTGTGCCATATCCAAATGTAAGATGGCGATTTTTTTTACGGGTCAGATCTAGAACATCTGGATCGGAAAACTGGTCACCGTCTCGATTTGCGGAATTACTCATAGCAAATACCCGATCTCCAACTTTTAGCGTTTTTTCGCTAATTTCATGTTCTTTTACGACTATCCGGGCTAGCGCGTTACTAGGTCCATCATAACGCAAAAATTCTTCAACCGCGCTATCGATTATATCAGAATTTTCAATCAAGCGCTGTTTTTGGTCCGGAAATTTGTGCAACATATAAAAGGCGCCACTCACCATATTGGTAGTTGTTTCATGGCCAGCGAATAGTATTAACATACATGAAGCAATGAGTTCATCTTCACTAAGGCCCTCCCCGTCTTCCTGAGCCGTAATCATTTTACTGAGAATATCCTCTCCCAAATTTCGGCGGCGGTCTTGAATGACATCTCTGAAATAAGCAGCCATCGCTTCAGAACCCGACCGGGCTCTTTCATATTTGTCGGGAACCCCTTGGGCCGACCCAATAAACACCATCATGTCATCCGACCAGTATTTTATCTTCGGCAGCATTTCATGGGGCACACCGAGAATATCCATTATAACTAGGGCCGGCAACGGTGTTGCAAACTCCGTCACGAGGTCAACACTATCGGACGGATCTAATCTATCGAGCAATTGGCGAACAATGTATTCAATATTCGGAGCTAATTCCGCAATTGCACGCGGCGTGAATGCCGTGTTCATTATTTTCCGCAAATGCGTGTGCCGAGGCGGATCCCTGAATACCATCCAAAGGTTCAGGTAGCGGATAACTTCTTGCAAAACACTCCGCTGCTTCTCCGGCAAGTTTGCGTAAAAAGGCGTTATCCGATCCGGCGACAGATCTTTGCTCATATGTGCCCGCTTAACATCATCATACCGTGTCAGCACCCAGCTTTTTAAACGCGGATGCCAATGGACAGGGTCTTCCTTCCGCAAATGAGCGTAAACCGGAAAGGGGTTTGCCAACGTCGATTTGTTTCGGGTGTCATAAATGGGGGGATTCGCAAGCATATTCTCCCTCTTCTTATGGATATTCTATTAATGTAACGATCGTTCAATATATCTATTTTGATTTAACATTCAACCCAAGACAAAATAAAAGCCCGGTATTTCACCAGGCTCGGTCGAGACGATTTTTGAAGGGTCGTTTATTCAACTCTCATTGGATATGAACATTTGATCAGCCATTTGATCGATCATTTTACCAAAATCGAGATCCGAGAATGATACTTCGGATGTTACAATAATATTATTACCAAATAGATTGGCGTCTTCCACGGAATCCAACTGTTTAATCGATGGTTCGTCAAAATAGAGATTTTCGTCCGTTATGCGATTTTCTGACAGCCCCATTGCATCAAAAAGGGTATCCAAATTAACGGTCCCTTCTACCGGGCTAGCTAGGAACGGTTTTAGTTCTGCAACGAAAACCGATATAGATTCCGATGTATCGGATGATGATCCGAATGCCTCTGAATCAAAATATTCTTCGTCCATAGATTGATCATGAGCCAGGGAACCGACGAGATTTTCTTCGTCCTCTATGTAAAGAAGTTCTCCCTCTTCACTTTCAATCGCCTGACCCAATTGGGCATCGGCGCCGAGTTCACCAACGTCAGAAACGGCTGTCTCGACTATTTCATCTCCCTCAACACCAAGCAAAAAACCCGCTTGCCAGTCAGCCACGGCATTGCCATCCTCGTTGGAGGCACCTTTTAAAGCCGACGGAAATATTTGATTTTGGGAAGTTATTACATCCCCATTTGCACCAAACGTGATATCAGCATCCTCGGTTGTTATAGATGAATTAATGAACGTATTCATTCGAAACAAAATTCCCAATAAGAAATAAGGTTATAAAACCATCAATAAAAATGCGCTTACGTAATCTTTCAATAATAAAATAATAAGCCAATTTGGTATCCCTCGCATACCTCAAACAAGGGAGCGACAAACAAAAAATATTTCTTATTTTTATATTTTAAAACAATAGCTTAATAAATTTTTTAAAAAACATAATTAAGAAAATATGAAGAATTTTTGGGCTCTTTTATCCTCTAAACGGGTGACATAAGAGATTATTAGATACAATTGAAAATTGGCAATATTAAGTCGTGAAGCTATTGCAGCCGAAGTATTTCCTTTAAAAAATTGTGCGGAGATTTTGAATATCCAGATCAAATATAAATCCACTTGGTTAGATTTAACGAACATTTGATCTTTATTGTCTCCATTTAAAAATCGTTTTTTAAGAACTTTTGTTGATCATCGCCGATAGTCCATTTAGATTACTTATCTGACGAGGTGTGCTGTGAGTATTATAAAAAGAGTAAGTGCAACGATGAATTCTACAACTGACCCTAAAACGCTATTGAAAGTTGCTCTGACAACGGCCGTGATTAGTGTCGGCGCAACGGCTTTCGCTTTACCCGCTTACGCAGGTTCTGATGAGCCAGAGTATTTTCAGGTGAATATGAAACCGGGCGGTAGTTTAAACATTCGCGAAGACCCAACACTGAAAAGTACAAAAATTGGAACTCTTCCTGCTACAGCGGAAGGTATTGCAAACCTTGGCTGTCATATTGGTATGCCATACTTGGAATGGAAAAAATCGACAACTGCTATTCGTAAGGTTGAGACCCGTCGCAAATGGTGTAACATCACTTACAATGGCATGACCGGTTGGACTGTTGGCGAATATCTTGAAGAAGACGTCGCAGACTAATTTATACTCTAGCCTACCCAAATTAGTGCGGCTTGCAAGATCAGCAGGTATCGCACTAATTTTCCGATAGTTACCAATAACGCAAATGTTCCGATCGGTACCCTCAGGCCGCCAGCCACTATGGTCAACGGATCACCGATAATCGGAACCCAGGCGAATAGAAGGGACCATTTTCCGTATTTGTTAAACCAGTTCGTTGCCTGTACGTAACGACGCGGAGAGATAGGAAACCATTTTCGACCGACATATTGTGACAAAAATCGACCGATGATCCAATTTACCATTGAGCCAAGAACATTTCCCGTTACGGCCACCACCAACAAAATCCAGATATTACCTTTTTCCGTAGCTATGTAAGCAGCCAATAAGGCTTCCGACGAACCTGGAAGCAGGGTTGCGGACAAAAAGGCGCTGAGGAACAATGTTCCATACACAGATATCAAGGACATCTTGGAAAGAGCAGCATTTCAAAGTCTACATTATGGTCCATTGACCGATCATTCATTATATCTGCAAGCCTTAAAAATGCTAATCTTTCACCGGGACACGTTGTGCTGTCAGGTTTTTGCGTGTTTCTTCGCTCCAGTTACCCGTCGGTTTTCCAAACTCACGCCCCACCATATATCCACGGCGTAATGCCGGGCGTTCCTTCAACTTATCATACCAGCGACGAATATTCGGAAACTGCCCCAAATCGATCTCTTGACGTTTATACGTAATAATCCAAGGCCAACAGGCCATATCTGCGATGGAATACTGATCGCAAATAAAATCACGACCTTCCAACCGCTTATTCAGAACGTCAAACAATCTCAAAACTTCCGTAGAATAGCGTTCCATGGCATAAGGAATTCGCTCGGGAGCATAAAACTTGAAATGGCCATTCTGGCCGAGCATGGGTCCTAACCCTCCCATTTGCCACATTATCCATTCCAACACTTCGCTTCTACCTCGAACATCGCTGGGCAGGTATTTTCCTGTTTTTTCCGCCAGATATATCAAGATTGCCCCTGTTTCAAATACAGATATCGGCTCTCCACCATCTGCCGGATTGAGATCCACAATGGCTGGCATACGGTTGTTGGGGCTGATGGCGAGGAAGCTTTTTTCAAACTGTTCACCTTTGCCGATATCTACGGGAATAACATTATAATCTAAGCCCATTTCTTCAAGGGCAATGGATATCTTCCAGCCGTTAGGCGTCGGCCAATAATAAGCATCTATCATTTTCTACTTTCGTTCTTTACGACCTTAGAAGTTTGGCTTCGATAAGAGGAAACCTATCATTTCCAAAGTACATGTCCTGATCATCCAAATACATTGTTGGCGATCCAAAGCCACCTCGAAAAATCAATTCATCCGTCGTATCTTTAAGTTTATCTTTGTAGGCCTGCTCATTGATTTTGTTAAAGAAATCTTCACTGTCCAAACCAACTTCCAAAACAATCTCTTTCAACACATCAACTTGTGAAATATCCGTTAAATCGGTCCAATACCGTTTGAAAACAGCTCGGGAATAATCCACAAGACAGTTTTTTTCTAGGGCCACGAAGGCTCCTCTCATTGCCTTGGCACTATTAACAGGAAATACTGGGGGTTTCCCAATTTCAATGCCGACAAACTGTGCCCAATCCTGCAAATCTTTTTTGGAATAACGCATTTTTGGCACAACCGGATTTTCACGATTATTATACACAGATGGATTGACTGAGTTGAAAACGCCCCCCACCAGGAAAGGTCGGTATATTATTTCCAAATCCGGATGTTGGGTCGCCAGAATTTGTAAAGATTCAAATCCCAAGTAAGTCCAGGGACTGGAACAATCGAAGAAAAATTCAAGCTTACGCATAAAGAGCCTCTTTTTATTTATTTAATATTGCGCCAATATGTCCGCATAGTAGCACTATCCAACGAATAAGAAAGATCTCTAACCTTACATTTGTCATGACAAATTCAACTAATGGGAAAAGCAACAATGAATAAACGCCCGCTCGGAAAAAATGGCCCTTTAGTAAGCTCCGTCGGTTTAGGTTGCTGGAGCTTTGCCGGATCATATGGCCCTACAAATGAAACGGAAAGCCACGCAACTTTGGCCAAAGCGTTGGATCTTGGCGTAGATTTTCTAGACACTGCCAATGTCTATGGCGGCGGTGTATCCGAACAAGTTATCGGTTCATTCATAAAGAATAATTCAAACAAATTCAAAATAGCCACTAAAGGCGGAATCCAACGAGCTCCAGGATCTACAGAACGTGTTTTTAATAACAGTTCTAGTTATTTGCGCGAATGTTTAGAGAAATCACTGGAGAATTTGAAACTTGAATATGTCGACCTTTATTATATACATCGCCGGGACACAAACCTTCCCATAGAAGACGTTATGGAAACCCTTGTTGCGTTTAAAGATGAAGGTAAAATTGGCGGCATCGGTTTTTCTGAAATTGCACCTTCTTCTTTACGTAGAGCTCAAGCCGTCCATCCGGTCGCCGCTGTTCAAAGTGAATATTCATTGTGGACCCGCGGACCCGAATTGGGAATGGTGCAGACTTGTGAAGAATTAAGCGTCACATTTGTTCCCTTCTCCCCAGTTGGTCGCGGTATTTTCAGTCAAATAGCTCCGGATCCTGATACATTTACTAAAATCGATTTTAGAAAAAACAATCCTCGCTTTCTAGAACCAAATTTTTCATACAATCTTGAGGCCGTCGATAAGTTTCGGTCGTTCGCCGCGGATAAAGGGCTGTCGCCCGCGACGCTCGCTTTAGCCTGGATACTCAATCGACATGGCACGCATATCCCCATTCCGGGCACACGCTCTGCAGACCATTTATCGGAATGTGCAGCAGCCGGTTCAGTTATTCTAACAGAAGATGATTTAATCGAAATTGAAAGGCTCTTGCCGGTCGGTTTTGCCCATGGCGACCGCTACTCTGAAGCGCAGCTAGGTGGTGCTGAGCGTTACTGCTAACAATTAAACTCCGCCCACAACGGATAGTGATCGGACA
This sequence comes from Sneathiella sp., assembly GCF_036960985.1. NCBI lineage: Bacteria > Pseudomonadati > Pseudomonadota > Alphaproteobacteria > Sneathiellales > Sneathiellaceae > Sneathiella > Sneathiella sp. The sequence goes on from NZ_JBALWD010000022.1 coordinate 45,037, forward strand.
ACCGGTGTTGTAATGTCGATTTCGTAAAATTTGTTTCCGTATAAACGAAGGGGACGAAATCAAACCCACCTGCGGAGACAAATTCCAGATTTAAAGCTCGTTTTCCGCCAGTTTCAAACCAAGCAATTTGATCATAGTATTTCTTCAAATCTGGATCATTATCGATGGCAAAAATAGATCTCTTGACCGCATGTAAATCATCTGGGACAGTCAACCCTGTACTGGTAAAGGCCTGCCAGAGCGCGTCTCCATGCCGATCAATATTAAAATCTCCCAATACAATCAGATTTTGGCCAAAGGCGTTGGCTTGACCGGCCCATTCAAACAGCCATTGGGCAATCCCTTCTAATTCAGGTATCCGACCGGCCGACGAAGATCCGTAATCCACATGCAAACTGGTCAAGATAAATGTCTCCACCCCGGCCCGAAAACTAACGGCGTACGGTGTTCTTGCAAATTGTCTTTGCAATGCCCCCGCCCCAATAATGCCGTCTTCCGCTTCGGGTATAACCAATTCGCCCGCCAGTCCGGAAAGGCGGACACGACGCGTATCAAAAATATACCCCATTCGCTCACTATTTCCAGAGTCGCCACGCGTTACATCCGTAATCAGAAAATTCCAATCATCGCCAAGTGTTTTCATCATTGTTCGCAGCGCACGAAGATCACCTTTAATCTCCTGTATAGCGATGACATCAAACCGAGAGATAATTTCGGTGATGGCCCAAAGGGCTCGATAGTCTCGTTTTGGGCTGTCACTTCCCGACGATATCCATTTTCTAGTCAGCGAGGAAAAGGCCTTAATATTCCATGTCCCTATTAACAGATTACGACTAACATCGCGCTTTGGTGGAATTTCAAGATCAAGTGCGTGCCTGAGGGTATTCATTTCCGAATTAACTGGAACAGGAACATTGACAGCCCGCCAGGACGGTAACGGATCAGACATGGATTACATCTCCCACACTAGAAACAAGACCTGCAAGACTAGTCCGTTTTTGGTCATTTACAACAAAAATACAATTTATTGGAGGACTGACCCAATTTTGAATGCGAGTCTAAAAGCTTTGTCATCAGCCCTAATGCCGTGTATTTTGATTGTCGTTTATCCATTAGTCGTACAGTCTTGAGTTGGGGCCTTCGTAAATGCCAGAAATAGAAAATCGCGGAATTATCTTGCTCTGCCTTCTATCTGCGATGGTTGGAGTCGTTGGTGGATTTGGCGCCTGGATCTTCCGGCTGCTTATAGGATTCTTCCATAACCTTTTGTTTCTGGGCGAATTTAATTTGCATTACGATGCAAATATTCATACGGCCACCGATGTTTGGGGCGCCTGGATTATCGCGGTTCCCATGATCGGTGCCGTCGGCGTCGCCTGGCTGGTTAAAACTTTTGCACCGGAGGCAAAAGGCCATGGCGTACCTGAAGTCATGGATGCCATTCACTATAATGACGGCAAAATCAGACCAATTGTTGTCGTCGTAAAATCGCTTGCTTCAGCTTTGTCCATCGGCAGTGGTGGTGCCATCGGCCGTGAAGGACCCATCATTCAAATTGGTGCAACATTTGGCTCTGTTCTCGGCACCTGGGTGGCAATGCCAACACGACAGCGCGTGATATTGATGGCTGCAGGCGCGGGCGCGGGCATCGCTGCGACGTTCAACGCGCCGCTCGGCGGTGTTTTGTTTGCTGTTGAACTGCTATTGGTTGCCATTACGGCACAGAGTATTCTTCTTGTGTCTATCGCGACCATCGTCGCGACCTATATAGGCCGCCTTTTGTTGGGTGCCAATCCAAGCTTTGAAGTCCCCGCCCTACAGACCCCGGACTTCGGCGTTGAACCGGCTTGGGGCCTTATTCTCTTTATACCTTTTGGATTGATATGCGGCTTAGCAGGAACTCTCTTTATCCGCACCATATATTGGGCCGAGGATAAATTCGATGCCATGCCAGGCAACTATTATACCCGCCATCTACTTGGTATGGCCTGTGTCGGTGTAATGATCTATTTACTACAACGCTATGCAGGGCAATTTTATGTACAGGGCGTTGGTTACGCGACTATTCTGGATGTCTTAATAGGCGCACTTTCGGATCCCTGGTTCCTACTCCTTCTGTTCGCTTTAAAACTAATTGCTACCTGCCTGACATTGGGATCAGGAGCTTCTGGCGGTGTTTTTTCTCCTTCACTTTTTATGGGCGCAACGTTAGGAGCGGCATTTGGCAATATTGTCTTGATGTTTATTCCGGATCTTGGAATTGGTATCCCGGTTTTCGCCATCGCTGGCATGGCCGCAATGATCGGCTGTACGACTGGTGCTATCTTTACCGCCGTTGTGATGCTCTGCGAAATGACAGGCGACTATCACATGATGTTGCCGACGATGCTCTGCACGGCCACAGCGTATGCTGTAAGGCGCCACCTGTCCCCCGCAAGCATCTATACGTTAAAACTCAACCGACGTGGTCATACGGTTCCCGAAGGGTTGAACGCAGCTATTTTATCGGCTCGGCGCGTTAAAGATGTCATGACCTCCAACTTGACCATTCTTGAACAAGGGTCGGGTCGTCCTGAAACGCCCGGAATTGTGGTTTGGACTAAGGACGGAAAAGTCACCTCAGCAGAGAGACGGTTTATTGACGTTGATAGGCCACAAGAAGGACTAACGGTCGGCGAAAAATCGCACTACCTGTTTGTTTCGCCTGAATTGAGCGTCATCGAAGCCCTTCAAATCCTCGCTGAAAATGACGCAGACACAGCCTTGGTATCAGAAACGCCGGACGATAAGATCGGCACGAGCATTATAGGTGTCGTAACAGCAACTGAACTTGCCAGCACCATGAAAGCCGCTGCCAAGCTTCAATAGACCAAATCAAAAAGACTCTGATTTTGCATGATTCCAGGGCAACAAGTAACTTTCAGGAACGTCACTAGATAGCAATTGCCCGTCTTCGAGATAATCGTAAATCTGATCGAAGGCCAGTTCCGTTTCATTGGCAACACGCTGGAAAATATGATGAGGGGTCAGGTGATCCGGATCTTCTACTCCGCAAGCGCCAACCAAATCTAAAAAACTTTCAACAGTTGCCTCATGGTAGTTCGCCACTTTCACCTGACGAATTTCCACATCTACCGCTTGTGATCTTGCTGTGTCCTGCGTTGCAATACCGGTTGGGCATGTATTCGTATTACAGCGAAGGGCCTGGATACAACCAAGTGCAAACATCATTGGGCGGGCAACATTACAAAGATCTGCCCCCAATGCGATCTTTTCCATCATATCAAAACCGGTGACGATTTTACCGCTAGCTATTACTTTTATCTTGTCACGCAAGCCCACGCCGACAAGGCAGTTATGAACAAATGAAAGTCCTTCATTGATAGGAACTCCGAGCCGATTGGAAAACTCGAGCGGCGCCGCACCAGTACCTCCCTCAGCTCCGTCAACTGTAATAAAGTCCGGAATAATGCCGGTTTTGATCATGGCCTTACAAATGCCCATGAATTCGCTGCGCCGTCCTATGCAAAGTTTGAAACCAACAGGTTTTCCATCTGTCATCTCACGTAGCTGAGCGACAAAACCTATCAACCCTTCCGGTGTGGAGAAAGCAGAATGAGCGGGTGGAGACAAGACATCCTTCCCCATCGGGACACCCCGAATTATCGCAATTTCTTCATCGACTTTCGCCGCAGGCAGAACGCCCCCATGGGCCGGTTTGGCTCCCTGAGAGAGCTTGATTTCTATCATTTTAACAACGTCGCGATTGGCGTTTTCCTTGAACTTTTCCGCATCGAAATTCCCATCCGACGTTCGACATCCGAAATATCCCGTTCCTATCTGCCAGATGATATCGCCGCCACCGGCCAGATGATAAGGGCTAAGCCCTCCCTCGCCCGTATTATGAGCAAAACCGCCGCGTTTCGCACCGGCATTCAAGGCATGGATGGCATTTGGACTCAGCGCGCCAAAACTCATGGCCGAAATATTCAATCTTGACGCTGAATAGGGTTGTTTGCATTCAGGCCCGCCGACCGTAACCCGGGATTCTGTCCGGGTTACTACTTTTGGCGCCAGAGAATGACTAGCTCGTTGATAGCCGACGCCGTACAAATCCCATTGTGTGCCGAAAGGCTGGGTATCCAGTCCTTTATTTGCCCGAGAATAAACAAGATTTCGTTGTTGGCGATTATAGGGCCGACCGCTTTCATTGGTTTCAATAAAATATTGCTGAATTTCCGGACTGATAAACTCCATTGCATACCGCATATGCCCAATAACCGGATAATTCCTGAGCACGTTATGTGTGGAATAATGCATATCGTACAAACCAACCAGGATGTAGGGAATCAGGACGACCAAGAGCCAGGTCGTAGAAGGCCAGATAAACTGGCCCAAGACGATAATCACGAGTCCAATGATCGAGATCGCATAGAAAATGGTCTTTGCCATATTTGCCTACTTTCTACAATATTACGCTAAAATTGAAATTTCTGCCCTAGTCGAAGATCTGACCGTGATCGTATTGTTCGTCCTGTCCGGCAGCTTCTGTCAAAGCGGCGACATTATCCTTGGTGAAAAAACCGTCAAACCCGTGACACCGTTCAACATATTCCGTTATGAGAATGGTATTTTTCGAATGCTTCGAGAAAATCTGCTTAAGATTGGGCTCATCCGTGCATTCTCCAACCACATCGGCAAGGAATGGAATACCCCGCTCCTTCATGGCATCTACTACAAAATCAACATTTTTCTGGCCAGACAAATGATCGCCATCTTTAACTTCAATGGCGACATGATGCATTCGACGGCCATAGTTGCGGACAAAAGTTTCCGTTGGCATGGGAAGATTTGCAAAAGAATTAACGAAAGACGGGGTGTTATTGGCTGTAAATACCTTCGCTGGAGACTGTTTATCATCAGTGACATCGCCGCATCGATTGACGTTGGTCGACGAATTCATTTCGTAAATATTATAGGCGCCCCAGAAATAGTACGGCACTTGCGACAGAAACTCCAAAATCGCATCCTCGCGGTCCGGCGCCAGAATTCGTGTCGCCATATGATCGACACCCAGCAGCAACGGCGCAATACCAGAGGCTTTACCAAAGGCATCGGCTTCGTCGAGCAGTGCCATTTCGGTTGTGGATAAAACTATTCTTTCACCCAGGCCAAGACTATCAGGATCCGAAAAATCGCACCCACTATAGCCGACACGATTACCCGTAAAATCAGATGGCATTGAGAATAAAAAATTATTTGTGGCGTAAAAAGGGTTTTCTATCTCTCCCGAATATTCAAATCGAACAGCCTGACTTTCCAGAGCCTTACACGTCAAAGCTAAGTCATTACATTGATAAATCTCGCCCACATATCGAGTGTGCGGCGTGGCACGCGACAACGGGTACATCTTATTCAGGCGAGAAATATATTCATCAAAGTCAGCGCTCAGCGGCTCCATCACCAGCATTGCCGGGTAGTCGTCACTACTGCGAAGAATATGATATTTATGTGTCGCCCCCAGATAACTTGCCAAATATCGATAAGGCGTCATCAAATACATTTCCAGCATGGTATCTATGCTTTTACCAGGCTCGACTTGAGTGACAATTGCCTTCATGGTACCAACAAGATCCTCAATACCGCTAGTCTTGCGGCGCTCGTAAATCTTTTGCCGAAATTCGTCAAAAAACTCTGAATTTTTCTTATCACCACGGGGCGCATATGCCAACACATCAATGCTCATAAAATGTTCCTATTCAATATGACACTATTAAAGTCATTCAATCGTAAGACGGTTCCCAGTATTTTTCCTCTATGAGTTTATCAAGCTCCTCTTCGGTGGTAGAAGGCGCGACACCCTCTTTCTGCGCTTGAAGGGCAACTGCCCGGGCAACCGACTTACTGACAGCACGGATATCAGATACCGGAGGCAATAAAGGCTCATGATGATCGTTGAGAGCAGGTGATAATTCCCCTAAAGCTCGAGCGGATGCCATAAACATGCCATCAGTGACCCGTGTCGCCCCACAAGCAAGCACTCCCAGACCAACCCCAGGGAAAATATAGGTATTGTTGCTTTGCGCAATGTAATGAGTTTCCCCGTTGTAATTAACAGCGTCGAACGGGCTCCCCGTAGCGACGAGGGCTTTACCATCGGTCCAGTTAATTAAATCTTCCGGGATTGCTTCAGCGCGCGACGTAGGATTAGAAAGCGGAAATATAATAGGTTTTTCCGTATGCCTGGCCATTTCTCGAACTATGTCTTCTGTAAACAGGCCTCCTTGACCTGAGACACCTATCAAAATGCTGGGTCTTGCCTGCTTCATGACATCTAATAGGCTGACAGAGCCGTCTTCAGCACTTGACCAATCGGCAATATCTGGCCGGTGATGGGCTAATTTCTGCTGAAAAGACATCAGTCCGTCCATTTCATCATGCAAAAGGCCATAACGATCTACCATAAAGATCCGTTTACGTGCGTCCGCATCACTCAATCCCTCATCAACCATAATCCGGATCAATTGTTCGGCGATTCCGGCACCGGCGGAGCCAGCACCGAGAAAAGAAATTACATGCTCTTTCAAAGGCTTATCCATTATTTTGCAAGCAGCCAGTAAAGTTCCAGCTGCCACCGCCGCTGTTCCCTGGATGTCATCATTATATGTGCAAAGCTGGTCACGGTATTTCGCGAGCAGGGGTTCTGCATGTGGTTGTGCAAAATCTTCGAACTGCAACAAAACATTTGGCCATTTACGCTTAACAGCCTGTACGAACTGGTCGACAAACTCAAAGTAATCGTCGCCTGTAATTCGCTCATGCCGCCAGCCAATATAAAGTGGATCTTCCAGCCGCTCTTTGTTATTGGTTCCTGCATCCAAAATGATCGGTAATGTCACCCGTGGATCAACACCGCCGGCGGCTGTATAAAGTGACAATTTGCCAATAGGTATCCCCATACCTCCGGCGCCCTGGTCTCCGAGTCCAAGAATTCGTTCTCCGTCAGTGACAACAATTGCTTCAACTTCATCATTGATCGCATTGTCCAGAATTAGATCAATTTGCTCCCGATGCGGATACGAAATAAAAAGTCCACGTGGGTGTCGATAAATTTCACTGAATTTCTGACAAGCCTCACCCACAACGGGTGTATAAATCAACGGCATCATTTCTTGAACATGCAAAACAACAAGATTATAAAACAGGATCTCGTTGGTATCCTGAAGAGATCTCAAATAGATATGTTTTTCAAGGTCCGCATCTTTGGCTTTCATGGCGTCATAAGCCCGCACAGTTTGCTGTTCTAGTGTTTCCACATGTGGTGGAAGTAACCCCAAAAGCCCATACTTGACGCGCTCTACGTCCGTAAACGCCGTCCCTTTATTCAGAGCTGGCTCGAACAACAAATCAATACCCGTTTTCGATTGGTCGTTTTCAATATGCATTTTCAAAAAAAATTACTCACGAATAGTGAGCCCGATCCGTCATAAGATAAATACCTGCACTCACTATAACCATCCTGATTTAATTTACGCAAGATTTCCTGCATACAATCACGAACCAGAAGTAGTTTACTTCCAAATCGGATAGCTTATGGTTATTGAGATTACATGAGCTTTTCCAACTGTGAGACTATCCATGTGTGAACTTTTTGCAGTGTCCAGTTTAAACCGAGTTGCCGTCGATTATTCCTTGCATGAATTTTCCCAACATGGCGGGTTGAGCCATTTGAACAAGTCCGGCTGGGGCATGAGTTTCCAGCAAGACTTGGATACATTACTGATCAAGGAGGCAATGCCTGCCTTTGATAGTGCATGGGTAAAATTTATTCATGACCAGCATCTCTCGAGCAATTGCATTATGGCCCATGTAAGGTACGCCACGAAAGGTGAGCCGATTTTCGAAAACACGCACCCTTTCAAACGTGAAGCCTTTGGCCGCGCACATGTTTTTGCTCATAACGGTTCGCTGAAGGCGTTCGAAGAAGCGCTTCCATTGCGCTCCACTGCATTTCTACCAATGGGTCAAACAGATTCAGAACATGCTTTTTGTTATCTTCTCAATGAACTTTCCGATGTTTGGGAAACTTCCCGGCCTTCCCTTAATCAACGCCTAAAGATACTTGCAAGCGTCGCGTTAAAAATGCGCGCAACTGGTAGCGCAAACTTTCTATACAGTGACGGGGATATCCTATTTGCCCATGCAGACAAGCGCAGATATGACAGCGAAGGAACTTTCGGTCCCAATCAGTCGCCGGCACTTCACTGGATTGCCAGGCGAGATTTTAAAGCCAGTGGAATAGATCTGAAATCCCCGAACGGTCAAAGCCAAAAAGCGGTTCTCATCGCCAGTGTTCCTCTAAGCAAGGACGATTGGCAAGGATTGCCGCGCGGAACAATTATTGCCATAAAGTCTGGGCGTATTATCGAACAAATTTCTATTGAAGAAGGCATGTAACGAGCACGAACATATGAAACTACAGCGATCCATTGGCCTCCTCGGTCTTACCTTTGTTGCGATCAGCGGGATGCTCGGCTCTGGCTGGCTATTTGCGCCGGAACTAGCAGCCCAACAGGCAGGTCCGGCCGCAATCATCTCTTGGGGTATTGGCGGTGCCGTAATGTTCTTAATTGCTATAACCTTTGCTGAAGTTAGTGCAATGTTGCCGGTTTCCGGTGGCCTCGCCCGTGTTCCCTACTTCAGTCACGGCAATGTCGTCAGTGCTGCCATGGGCTGGACAGCTTGGATTGGCTACACTTTAACCGCTTCTATCGAAGTTTCCGCCATGCTGCAATATCTCTCTACTTGGGCACCATTTATTCAGGAGCCCGGGACGAGCACCCTCACCCTACCCGGATCCCTGATTGCCGGCGTTTTGATGATCCTGATGGTTATCATCAATGCCTGGGGTGTTCATTTTTTTAGCAAGATTAATACAGGACTCACCTGGATCAAGATTGTTGCTCCAGTGATAATAATTTTGACCTTTTTGACGACAAAGTTCGAGATTTCTAATTTCACCATACAAGAATTTTCGCCTTACGGTATAACAGGTATTTTGGCGGGCGTTTCAACTGGCGGAGTAATATTTGCCTTCGTCGGTTTCCGCCATGCCATTGATTTGGCTGGGGAAACACGGAATCCCCATAAAACCATTCCGCTTGCTCTTTGTTTATCTATCCTACTTTGCATGCTGATTTACGCCGGTGCGCAAGTTGCCTTTATCGGTGCAATTGATCCTAGTGATATAAGCGCAGGGTGGCGTAATCTTCATATGGTCCATGACTACGGCCCTTTCGCGGCTCTGGGCACGGCCCTCGGCATCATCTGGATCATGAGCGTAATATATTCCGGCGCTATTATCGCTCCTTTCGGCGGCGGTCTTGTCGCCACCGGATCCAATGCGCGGCTGACGATGGCCATGGCTGAGAATAATCAATTTCCACGCATTTTCGCCGCGTTATCCCCGCGCGGTGTGCCGCTGAATGCCCTTCTGCTTAACTGGGCAATAGGTTTCGTTATGCTGTTCCTGATCAATTTCAAGGACATGGTAACTCTAAACGGTGCTGCGATAATCCTTTCTCTCGTCGCCGGACCAATTGCAGTCTATGCGCTTCGAAAACAGTTACCAGACCGCGCGCGATATTTTCAGATCCCCGCTGTAGGTCTACTAGCAGCAATCGCCTTTATCGCCGGCACCTTAACACTCTATTGGAGTGGCTGGACCGTCATTCAAGTACTAATGCCCTTGCTCGCTGTTGGTCTTCTGTTGTTTTTATTGATGCGGCTTGTTTCCAAAGACAAAAGAGCTTTGGACATCAAAGAAGCATTGTGGCTAATCCCATATCTTGTCGCGTTGTCCCTCCTGTCCTATTTGGGAAATTTTGGAAATGGGACAGGGATTATTCCCTTTGGGTACGACCTAGCACTCGGTTCTGTTATTGGCTTGGTTGCTTTTATTCTTGCCGGTCATAGTCGCTTGCCAGATCAAAAAACAGCAGCCTATGTCGTTGAGCTTGAAGGTATTCGTGACAAGACTTTGAACCCTTATGCTGAGTTTGAAGATGGTTAGAAGTATCGGTGAATTTTTATGTAAGCGCCGCTAAATCTGATAAATTTAGATCGATCGGGTTCGTGTTATTATCTCCGGAATATGAAAACCCTTGAAAACCGGATTCCTCTTCTGTCCTGAAATTCAAGTCAACCGGTTCATGAAAATACTGTAATTCCAACAACGTGTAGGGTCGTGCCCATAACCATTCCCGGTTCTCAACAGCTTTTAGATCCGAATGAGGAAGCTCGTCATCACTCCAGCAATAAAAATATAGTGTGAAACCCCGACTAGGCACCGGTTGAATAGACATCAAACGCATATCCAGCTGTTCCGTCAAAAAAGCATCACAACGGCTAATATCGGTCACCCTCAGCGTAATATGTGCAAGTGCTGCCTGCCCTCCTACCGGATGGCCGTCCCCAGCCTCCTGCTCATTCCCCTTAAAACCTTGTTGTAAAAGTTCGATCACATGCCCTTGCGGATCTTGTAGATGGGCCAAATAACCGATATCCATAAACTGAACGGGATCTGAAACGGCAATTCCCCGTTCTTTTAAAAACTCCACCGCTTTATCAAGATTGCGTAATGTGATTCCTGATTTCCAATAAAAATCTGTCGCAGCTGTCACATATGGAACGCAATCGCGATGAACAAACTGCAGTTGGCAATTGTTAGCTTGATACCCGAAAGACCGGCCCTCAGTCGCCTTAAAATCCGTCATACCAAGGCATCCGACATAGAAATCAGAAAGTCCCTCAAAACTATCCACCTGCAGACGGTATTGCGTGATTTTTTTCATAACATACTCCGTCTTACGAATATGGTCGGATCTGGATAATCGCGTCTTTATGTCGACACACCACGGCAGCTGACACATGTTGCCCCAAATCCAATGCCCGACCCCACCATGTTTCTGGTGCCTCTTTTGCTGTTGCAACAACAGCAGGCATAAATTTTTCCGGGACCGGCAAATCAAAGGAAATCTCCTCAATGGCCAACCCGAGGCCCCGCCCATCCGCTTTCATAACGGCTTCCTTCATGGTCCAAATATTGTAAAAGTTGGTGAATCCTTGTTTTTCCGGCAAATTGAGAAGCCAGTCATTTTCCCGCGCTGTAAAATAGCTCTGAGAAATTCCTTTCCAATCGGTCCGCGAATTGTGAAATTCAATATCTACGCCAATTTCCGTATCAAGGGTTACGGACGCGATTAATTGGCCCTTGGTATGTGACAAGTTAAACGCCAGACTACCTTGCGGGTGTTCCGACGACACCAAGGCTGGTTTGCCATGTGCCAGCGTCGAAAATTCCACAGCTTCTGCAGTACAATTAAGGTAATTTTTCAGAATGTCCCGCAGGATCCCTTGCTGTACAATATACTTATTGCGTAGTTCGTCTGTTGCAAACCTTTCAGCCCGGGCTCTTTCGCCGACTGCCAGCGAATAATCATATTTCGAAGCAGCCTTCGGATCCACCGAACTGGTCCAAATATGTATATCGCGTAAACCCTGAAAGGTGCCTGAAAATTCCATGCACCTTTTTATCATGATTAATCAGGAGACAATCTATTTTCTATTCGAAAAAACATTGCACTGATATGCGAATACATAGAAAAAATATTAACTATTTGATTTGTAACGGTATTTTACAAAATCCAAATCCAATGAAGAAGCGATGCAGCGCATAACTTAGCCTCAATCTGCGGCGTTACGTTTTCCAGTTAGGTAATGAATCACGCGACCGTCAATAAACAATAAACCGGCACCGATAATGAGGGCGCCTATAATTTCCTTTGCTTGAACGGTTTCACCCAAGAAAATATTTCCAAGCACCAAAGCTGTAACCGGTATCAGCAACGTAACCAACATCGCATTGCTGGCGCCGGCGCGAACCAGAATTCTAAAAAAGACAATATACGCTAAGGCGGTTCCAAATGCTGCAAGTGCCAGCAACGAGAACATTACTTCCACACTTGGCATCGGAAGCGTCCAGGGTTTGTCAATGACGCCAACAACAACGGCAATTATCAATGTCGAGCTTATCAGTTGGCATGTCGCTGATTTTAATGCCGGTACTCCTGTAAGAAATCTACGGCCCCAAAGCGCCGCAAACCCATAACTGAGGGCTCCGACCATACAGAGGATAATGCCGAGTGTCTGGCTGCCACTCAAAGGCCCATCAAAGCCTCGTAACACGGCAACACCCACCACACCTAGAAGCACGCCGATTACCCGGTTTACCGTCAAGCGTTCTTCTAAGAAAACCGCCATTACCAAAACCGTGAACAAAGGTGTCATGGCATTGATGATTGAAGAAAGGCCTACGGTGATCTGTGTCTGGCCGGCAAATATAAAGCCAAACGGCAGGACATTATTTAACAGCCCCATACCCATAAAGGGAAGCCATTCGGAAAAGGTTCTGGGCAGAGAATAGCCAAAATACCAAAACAACGGCAATAACAATACCGCAGCCAAAGAAACGCGAACCAGAACAACCGTCAGCGGAGGGAGCTCCTTGACTGCAACTCCTGCGAAGAAATACGTGCCTCCCCACAAAATTGAAAGAAGGATCAAGAGGCCCCAATCCTGCCGGTCCATTGTCTTAGGTATTTCCATCTTTCATTTCCTAATCCGTAATCATCCGCAGCAAAACTACGAATTAAAGCGCTTCAAAACCATCCGGTTTCCGTTCTATATACTCTTGGAGTCGCACTCGTTATCATTTTTCGTTTCTCTATTGTACTTATGCCTTTGCCTGCCTGCGCTCTTCTGCTCTAGTGACATTGTCACGCAATTGGGAAATTGAGCTAACCAAGGCTTCCAGCACCGAAATATCATACCCTGTCGCGTCGATAATGCAGTTGGTAATATCACCCGATTGCGCCCGAATTTTCTGACCTTTAGGGGTGACGGAAATGTACACTTGCCGCTCATCGCCCCTACCTTTTATACGCTCGACATGGCCGGATTTTTCAAGGCGTTTTAGTAATGGTGTGAGGGTATTAGTCTCCAGTTTAAGTCGAGCACCTAGGGCGCCAACTGTAACGGGACCGGTTTCCCAAAGCACCGTCATGGCAATATATTGCGGATATGTCAGGCCCAGCTTTTTGAGCAACGGATTATATGTCCGATTTAGGGCATGCCCTGCTGAATATATGGCAAAACAAATCATATCGTCGGCGGTCTCTGGTAAAACTGACGGGTTCTGTATTTTTTCCGGTGCCATTTGTTGTGCTCCTAGATCATTCTGTATCGTGCACGATATAATATTCTTGACAGTACTGTAAAGATCCGATTTTATATCGTGTGCGATATTACTATATTCTTTTTACGACGAGAGGAAATTCCATGTCCTGGCTCCCAAGTTTACAAGCAGACTCACCAGAAGAGGGTTATGAAATAGCCGTCAAGCTTTCCCGTATGGCGGTCAAAAAGACCCAACCCGACGATAAAGCACGTGAACGCATGCGGCCCGACTATGCCAATAATGCCGACAGCCTGACCCAGGTCTCACTTGTTGTCGCGACAAATTTCCAAACTGTGGCGAAAGCTAATAATTACTGGAGAGTATAAAAAAGGCTGAAGCGATCTTTAAGCGTCCATTGATGACACACGTTCAGTCTCGGCTGGAAGATAGTCGGAAATGGACGCAATTGCCCGCGTGACGTATTCTTCTTTCTGACCAACAGGTGCGACGTAATGTATCGCTTCTTTCGCATCCTGTTCGCTCGCACCGCGCATTATCATCCAGGCGGCAAGATATTGCGAAGCAAGGCATCCGCCAGCCGTCGCAATATTTCCACTAGCATAAAAAGGCTGGTCGAGCACCCTCACCCCGGCCTCGATCACCCAAGGCTTGGTCGTCAAGTCCGTGCAGGCGGGCAAATCACCGAGAAGCCCGAGTTTGGATAGCAATAAGGTACCGGAGCATTGAGCCCCAATCAATTGACGTGATGGATCCAGCTGTATCTGGCCAAGCAGGTTGGCATCTTGCGCAATCTCGCGCGTTTTAATGCCACTCCCGATGAGAACGGCATCTGCATTATTCGCGAAGGACAAATCACGCTCGGCTTGAATAGTGACACCGTTCATAGAAGTGACAGTATTCGTGGGACAAGTGATAAACGCTTTCCAACCCTGCGGTTTCATGCGGTTCAGAATTCCAGCCGCAATGAATGAGTCGAGTTCGTTAAATCCGTCGAATGTCAAAATTGCGATTTGCATTGGGAACCCTTTTCTTGAAGTACATAAACGTAAAATCAGACAATAACTATGCGCGAGAACCGACGCAATATGAACATTATTCTGAGAAAATATTTGTGAGAAGAGCTTTCAAAACAGGGTGGCGTAATTTTTCCAGTCGTCACGATCTTATAGAGTAAAATATTTGACCGCAGACTGCGGAATAAATCGTATTTCTTTAATCTAAAATTTATTCTTTACCGCTAAAACTTTAATCTAATTAGTTTTGTACTGCATTTTTTGCACGGTTTAACAATCTCCGTAAAATATGTAGATCACTTTGTACCAGGAGATAATGTAGATGTTCGGTTTCAAATTTAAGATTTCCCACAAACTTCCCCTTGCGATCATTGGCGGCGCTCTCGTTACCGCTCTTGTCCTTGCGACGACGAGCTATATGAAAAGCTCAGACGCTGTACATTATGAAATGCAAAACAGTTTAGAAACAATTGTTCAGGCCCGAACATCCGCCCTAGACGGATATTTTGCCTCCATCCGCGAAGATCTCGATATTATCGCAACCAGCCCTGTCGCCGCAACTGCGCTAAAAGACTTCACCTTTGCCTGGAACGCGGCTGGCACGAACGCGGGGGCGAATTTACAAGCCCAGTATATAACGGATAATCCGCATCCAATCGGACAGAAAGAAAAGTTGGACTTTGTCGATGAAGGGTCATGGTATGGTATGGCGCACAAGAATTATCATCCCTGGTTCCGCAAGGTTTTGCAAGAACGTCAATATTACGACATTTTTCTGCTCGATACGCACGGCAACGTGATCTATTCCGTCTATAAAGAACTGGATTACGCTACTAACATGGAAACAGGGGAATACAAAGATTCAGATTTAGGAAATGCGTTTCGGGCTGCTGCCGCGAATGCTGGCACCGGCAAAGACGTTTTCTTTGATTTCCGTCCCTATGCGCCAAGCGCTGGCGCACCAGCCAGTTTTATTGCAAAGCCTGTTGTAGATGCCGACGGAAAGCTCCTTGGGGTTTTAGCGTTCCAGATGCCGATCGATCGATTAAATGCGATCATGCATGAGACTGCCGGCCTGGGTGAGTCCGGTGAAAGCTTCCTTGTTGGCGGTGATTACCTCATGCGCAGTGATTCTCGTTTTTCGGAAACATCGACTATCCTGAAACATCATGTAGAGATAAATTCTGTTACCGCCGCCTTAGAGGGCAAAAGCGGTTTCACTACAGGAGAAGAACGTGAAGGGGTCGTCTCAGAAGTGGCGTACGGACCGTTTAAATTCATGGGGGCAACTTGGGCCGTTATAGCGGAAATCAACGAAACCCAATTTAATGCACCGATTGTTTCCTTACGCGACACTATGATTTGGGAAGTTCTGATCCTGATCGCCATTGTCGGCGCAGCAGGATTCTTTTTCGCACGTCAGATCTCTGGCGCGTTATCTAAGATGAACGGCACCATGCTGAAACTGGCGGAAGGCGACAACAGTGTCGACGTTGTATATCAGGAAAGAGTGGATGAAATTGGCGAAATGGCCCGTTCCGTCCAGGTTTTTAAAGATAATGCCATTGAACGCGAACGCCTAACCGCTGAAGCAGAAAAAGCAACCGAGGAACAAAATCAGCGCGAAGCCGCCCAAAGGGACACGGAAGCCAAAAAAGAAGCAGACGAAAGGAAAAAAGAACAGGCTGACGTTGCTGCCCGGGAAGCCCGTGCCGCGAAAATCACGGATATGGTTGATGGATTTGATAGCAAGGTAAAAACGCTTATTTCCAATTTGAACAGTTCCGCCACAAACTTCGGCGCGAATGCGGAACAGCTCAAAGCTACGGCTGAAACAACAAACATGTTATCCTCAGAAGTCTCTGTTGCCGCCGGACAGGCAACTGCAAATGTCCAGACGGTGGCGGCCGCAGCGGAAGAACTCTCCTCTTCCATCTCGGAAATCAGTCGTCAGGTTACCCAGGCCTCCGGTGTCTCGGAGGAAGCTGTTGGTGAGGCGGCAACAAGTATTGATTCAGTCAATGATCTGGCTGATCGAGCCCAGAAAATTGGCGATGTTGTCACCATGATTAGCGATATTGCAAGCCAAACCAACTTGCTGGCATTGAATGCGACAATTGAAGCAGCCCGTGCAGGAGATGCTGGTAAAGGCTTCGCTGTCGTCGCGTCTGAAGTTAAAGCTCTGGCAACTCAAACTGCGAGGGCCACTGAGGAAATTGAGAAACAGATCAATGAAATGCAGGAGGCCTCATCTACAACGGTGTCCGCAATCAACAGCATTAGTTCCGTAATCAATTCTATTCGCGAAGCGACTGTCTCCATCTCATCGGCCGTTGAAGAGCAAAGTGCGGCAACTGCTGAGATTTCGCGAAATGTTCAACAAGCCTCAACGGGTACGGCCGCTGTTTCTTCGAAAATTGAAACGGTCTCGACAGAATCCCAGAACACCGGTGAAGCAGCCATAAATATGCAGGCTGCCTCGCAAGAACTCACTGAATTGTCGTCCAATCTGAAAGAAAATGTTGAAGCGTTTCTTGACGATGTTCGTGCGGCTTAACTTTACATTTTAACACATGATACAAACCCAATGTTATTGTTGTTCGCAACCAACAAGAATAACATTGGGTATATCATTGCTACTACTGGTTTCGGAAACGGACTAGAACAGCCCGATCTCAACCGGGTTTCCATGGCGATCAAGAAAACCGAAATTGCGTATTCGGCAGAACTAAAGATTAATTACGACATCCCTCTTATTCAATATTGATTGATTGTAATAACTCAAGACCCTTGAGAAACGCAGCGTTGCGCCCTAACATCAATTAATCAAATCAAAAAGAGGGCGGGTCATCGATGCAATTAACCGATCAACAATTGGTAGATTTTGACAAAGACGGATATCTGTTCTTTCCCGGTAAATTCACGCCTGACGAAGCGGCGCTCCTCAAACAGGAAGCCAACGCCGTTTATGCCATGGATCGCAAGGAAGTCTGGCGCGAAAGCTCCGGCGTTGCCCGAACGGCTTTCGCTGCCCATCGCTATAATGAAGGTTTTAAGCGGCTTGGTGCCCATCCGCGCTTGATTAAGCCGGTTGAGCAGGTTCTTGACGGTCCAATTTACATGCACCAGTACAAAGTTAATGCAAAAGCTGCCTTTGATGGCGACGTCTGGCAGTGGCACCAGGATTATGGCACCTGGAAGCGCGATGATGAGATGCCTGAACCCCGTGCAATGAACATCGCTGTATTCCTTGATGATGTAACAGCCGCAAATGGCCCACTACTGTTTATTCCTGGCAGCCATAAGCTTGGAGTAGTCGAAGCCGGACATGACTTGCAAACGACCTCCTATCCCCTGTGGACACTAGGACGCGACAAAGTGACCGAGCTTGCTGAACGCGGCGGCTGCGTTGCCCCCACAGGGCCCGCTGGTAGTATGCTGATGTTTTCATCGTTGTTGGTTCATGCCAGTCCCGCCAATATTTCGCCGTTCGATCGAACAATTGTGTATTTATCTCTCTGCCATATAGATAATCATATCCGCGCCTTTAACCGCGAAGAATGGATTGCTCACCGGGATTTTGACGCCATACAAGCGATGGAAGATGACTGCCTGACCGAGCTTATCGCAGAACGCCAGCAAGCCGCCGAGTGAGTCAAAGCCAGATTGGCTACCGATTTTTCTTATGTTAAATAATATTGGCGTAGTTAGGGGGCTTTAATCATTCAAAGTGAGTATATTGTTATTTCCAGTATAATCAGGAAGAAACTTTTGCACCCAATTTAGGAATAGAATTTCGACTACATATTTTCGAATTTCTACCCCTACCCAGAAATCGCAAATACTAAAGTTCTTCATCGTAAATTTTGTTTGAATTCAAACTTCAAGGCGATTAATACAAACTTTTTAGCCATTCCAAAATCAACTAAACTACAGATCAATAAGTATATTTTCCACTACTAGAATATGGCAAATTTTTGTTTCAAAGGTGCCGGTTTTCTGAAATTTCGGTTAACTTATTTCCGCCCAATTATAATCAATATTCGAAATTATGCTCGCATTATTCAAAATTTTAATAAAAGGAATATGCGATCATGAAAGGTACATATAGTGATTTTCTCTCGTCTTTACTCGCATTTGAATCAGGGTGGGATCGGGAACGTTTTGACAGTGGCAACATCCAGAGCTTTCAACTGGATCAATGGGCCGGTGGAACCGTCGACAGCTTTTTCCCCAATTATGACAGCTGGTCAAATCTAACAGACGACGAGTGGACGATGATGGCCTATCGCTCAACCAATAGTCTTGGATTTGTCGGTTTTCAGTTTGGCGAGGCGTTGTTGATTGATCTTGGGTATTACGATGACGATTTTTTCTATGGTTCAGGGGCCAGTTCTAACACATGGGACGGATCCTGGACGGGGAAGAACGGCGCAAATTCCCTTGAAGATTTCATGACACAGGATGTTCAGGATATTGCCATCCAAGATGCTTTTGGCCATAACCTTGAAATCATTCAGAATGGCCTAGCGGCACAAGGGAAAACCCTCGAACAGTTTATTGGCCAAACGGGCAGCTATACTCAAAATGGCCAAGAAGTCAGCGTCGAACTGACCTTGACCGGTATTCTGGCCGCCGCCCATTTGCGAGGTGCTTACGGACTTCTCGATCTTCTCCAAGGTGGCGCGGTAAGTTCGGACGAATTTGGCACCTCCATCTTGCAATATATAGAAGAGTTCGGGGGATTTGACGCGCCAATGGCCAGTGAGCTGATTGCAGATTACCGGGCTGGCAAAACGGGAGATGAAGGTCTCGGTACTCCCGACGGCACGTCGACCTCACCCGGAGGATCCCCGAACGGAGACGCAAATACCTCCTCAGGAGACGCCGATGTTGCGATAGATTGGGACTATGGCAGCAATCCGGTTTATGATAATTTCAATCCCGCAACAGACACCATATTTATTGCATGGTTCACCGCAGAACATATTGAAATTGCGGAGACAAATGGTAGCGTTGTAATCTCAATCCCCTCAAACAACCAAACTGCAACATTGACCGGTATCACGCTCGGCGATCTCAGTGCAGATAATTTTACGTTCAAAGATTCCACAGCAGCTGAAAAAATTCTAGCGTTTGTTGGAAGTGGAAATGAAGAGCCCCTTCCTCCGCAAGAAGAAAACCTAGAGCCTGATACGCCTGATAATCCAGATGCAAACGAGCATCCAATGGCAGATTCCGCCATCATGCATCAAATTACCCTGACCTCACCTTCCAAGACGATAGATGACTTCGATCCGGCCCGGGATATGTTCCATATCGAAGCAGGAATAACGGATGACCTGTTGGAGATCAAAGAGATCAGTACCACAAATAGTACAAATGTCGTCCTCACTATATTCGGCGCAAACTCGATCGTGATCAGTACGATCATTGTCGAGAGTTTATCTATCTCAGATTTGTCCTTAGCAAATTTTGCCATTTCCGATGCCAGTGCGTTGAACGAAATTGCATCTGTCTTAGGTCAGGCAATCAGTACGCCAGTCGACGGGGGAATGTTTAATATCGTTTACGACAATGATGGCAGCAATCCGGCATCTGAATCCAGCACCGGGAATAATGAAGGAGTAATATTTAAAGCAGACTTCTATGCTGATGATATTACGGGTTTTAATTTGAATACGGATCAGATCGATTTTGGAGATATCTCTGTCCATGGCCTAATCACGAACAAAAGCCCGAGCGGAGAATTGATCATCGATAATCCATGGGGCCCCGATATGCAGATTCTGCAAGATGTGCAATTCAGCGACCTAACGACTGAAAATTTTGGTATTGTTGGGAACGAACATCTTCGTCAGGATATCGGCGGTGTGTTGTCATGGGAGCTGGATGTCGGACCGCGCGATGCGAATGCTGTTTATATCCGTTCTCACGAATATGGCGTCCATGAACAGATCGATGGCTTCGATCCTTCAACCATGAAAATCAGCTTCCTCTATTACGGTACCCGTGAACGGCTCTCTGTTGAAGATAGCAATGAGGGACTGGTCATCAGTACGCTCCCTTCCGGACAGAGCATGACGTTTACAGGCGTTGAGCTGGCAGACTTACAACCCGGAACGCTGGAATTTCATCATGATCAGGTTATGGAAGACCGTCTCGAAGAACCCTTTGGCTTTAGTCAAGACGACGTCACACTGGTCTCGCGCGAGCAGTTACTGACACCGGATGCGCCTGCAGGTGCAACAACAGATGGTTTCCAAATCCGGCGGGGCGACCTGGTTTCGGAAAATGAAGATACCTCCTTACCAGATGATGTAGAAGGCTCCCCTCCGGATCCGACGCCAATGCCCGATCCTGAACCCAATCCTAAGGATGAAAATAATAACGTTGTTGAACAGGGAGACGGAGTGGATGTCCACCTTTTGACTTGGAAATGGAGTGCTATTGATGTGCTTTCCAATTTTAATGCATCTGAAGACATTCTGGATTTCGGATCACTCTCCGTAAATGACGTTTCTATTTCAAAGGCCAACAACGATTTGCTGATCGAAATTGTCAATAATGGTGGCCACACCTATGTACTCGAAAATACCCAGGCCGAGGATTTATCGGCCGCTAACTTTACGGCAGGAAACTGGAATGGTGTTCTGGAGGAAGAAAATGGGGTCTTTGACCAATTGATCGGACTCGGATCATCGAACGACTCTTTTAGCTAGATTGCCTTCAAAGTTTCATTCACGACGCTTGATACAATAACAATAAACGTCGGTGGCCATGCTTTCGCAGGAATTTTTATTTTCCGTAAAGTTATGGTCACCGCATTTTAATACCTGCGATGTTTGGGTTTGACTACGCTCAGTAGCAAATAAATTGATATGTACTAATTTTTTGATTTTAGCTTGGTTGCGGGGGTAGGATTTGAACCTACGACCTTCAGGTTATGAGCCACACAGGCCCATATGTAACCAGCATTACTCACTTGTATTAAATCGTTATTATTGTTACATGTTTTTCGTATAGTAGATTAATCCAGATGTTCTGGATATAGCCAATTTTACGGAAATAGGTAGCCCTATGGTAGCCCCGAACAATTCCTTCAACTTTATCAAGAAGGCACTTGAAGCCCTCCCTACCCCGCCAAAAGGCAAACGTTTTTCCTATAAAGACGAACGGGTAAGAGGATTGATTATTCGGGTGACCGATACTGGGAACAAGACTTTTCAGCTCTATCAGAAGCATCAAGGGCGGCCTGTTCG